>CAZQZA010000037.1:220-9698 GCA_964597725.1 uncultured Dehalococcoidales bacterium
TCTCCTTCTCAGTCACTTTGGCCTTCTTCTTGACCTCCTTAGTATCCTTGGTCTCCTTCTCAGTCACTTTGGCCTTCTTCTTGACCTCCTTAGTATCCTTGGTCTCTTCCTCAGTCACCTCTCCGGTCACTGTAACCTTTATCTTGGGCACTATATCCTTAGCTAGCCTAATGGCTACTTCATAGCTACCGAGTTGACGGATAGGCTCGCCTAGCTCTATTTTTCTCTTATCAATAACTAGCCCGGCAGAGGTCTCCAGCTCGGAAGCAATATCAGTGTTGGTAATCGAGCCATAAAGTCTGTCTTTGGCGCCGGCTCTGGCTTTTAAGATAACCTCCTTACCTTCTAGCTGGCGAGCCAGCTCAAGCATTTCTGCATCTAACTGTGTTTCTTCTTTGGTTTTTACTCTGTACTGCACCTCTATGGTACTAATGGTAGACGAGCTAGCCAGCATAGCTAATTTTTGAGGTATAAGGAAATTCCTACCGTAGCCATCGGCTACCTCTTTTATCTCACCGGCTTTAGCCACCTTGGGTACATCTTCCAGAAAAATAACCTTCATAATTTCTCCCCTTTTATAATTATACTTCAACCGGCGGTGGAGTAAAAGGTTAGTCACCGATGAATTTTTCTGCATAGATAGCAGCGGTAGCCCCATCCCCGGCAGCAGCTATAACCTGCCGGATGGAGCTGCGGCGTATATCACCAGCGGCAAAAATACCGGGTATCTCGGTCTCCATTTTTTCATTGGTGACAATATAGCCAGCAGCGTCTAATGGCAAAATATCTTTTAAGTAGTCGGTATTAGGCTTAAACCCGATAGAGACAAAGACTCCAGAAACATCCAGAGTAGATTCCTCACCGGTTACCACGTTACGGAGCCTTAATCTTTTAACCACATCTTCGCCCTCGATTCTCTCAACTATGTTGTTCCACAAGAATTCGATTTTTGGTTCAGTGAAGGCTTTCTCCTGAACAATACGGGTGGCACGTAGCTCGTCACGGCGGTGTATTACGGTAACCTTCGAGGCAAATTTTGTTAGCTGGAGAGCTTCAGTGATAGCAGCGTTGCCACCGCCGACTAAGGCTACTGTCTGGTCAGTGAAGAAGGCAGCATCACAGGTAGCACAGTAGGATACTCCCCTACCGGTGAACTCCTTTTCCCCAGGGACGTTTAATTGAACCCGCTCGGTACCACTGGCGGCAATCACCGCTTCAGCAATAAGGTTTCCTTCGCTGGTCTTTACTATCTTCTGCTCTCCCTCAAGCTCAATACCAGTGACCTCAGCGGTTAACGTTTCCAATCCAAATTTTGTTGCTTGTTGATACATTAGTTGGGTCAGGTCATATCCGCTAATACCTTCTGGAAAGCCGGGGTAGTTCTCCACCACCTCGGCATCGGTAATTAAACCGCCAATTATCCCCTTCTCTACCAGCAGACTACTTAGCCTTGCCCTAGCTGTGTAAATTCCAGCGCTAAGTCCAGCTGGCCCACCGCCAATAATAATTACCCCGTATTCTTTATTCATGGTCTAATTTCTACCTCCACCTCGATAGCATCCACTAGCTGGCGAATATCAAATTGTCCCGAGATTCTAGGTTGACCATCAATAACCAATAGTGGTAGAGGTAGGTCTTTATCCCTGACTTGCTGGCTCAATTCTAAGACATGTTGATTAGTTATGGGCTTAGATAGGTCAAGGTATTCTAGTTGTATCCTATCGCCGAACCTATCTTTAATCCGTTCGGTAGCCAGGGAAATAGCTTCTGTTGATGACCAGTCTACCCCGCAAAGAGCATCACACTTCACACCCTGACTATCATCCACAATGGTAACCTGAATAGTGTGTTTAATTTCCATCTGTTTACACTGAGTTGGTCTAGCCAAGGGCAGCATCCAAGCTGCGCTTCAGCTCGGCTTTAGGTCTAAAGCCGACTATATGAGAGATAGGTTTACCCTGTTTGAAGATAAGCAGGGTGGGAATACTCATTATACCATATTTGGTAGCCGTTTTTGGGTTCTGGTCAACATCTATTCTCATAATACTCAACCTACCGTCGTATTCTCCGGCTAACTCGTCTAGCACTGGGGCAATCATCAAGCAGGGTCGGCACCAAGGTGCCCAAAAATCCACCAGCACCGGCGTCTCTGCCTGTAATACCATTTGGTCGAAGTTGCTGTCAGCCACCGCAATTGGTTTACTCATTGCTTCCCTCCTTAATTATCTGTGAGATGTTGTGTTCTGCCGTCTGCTTGGCTAAACCAATGGCGTTCTTAATCGCCCTAGATTGACTACGTCCGTGAGCAATGATGATATTCCCATTTA
The DNA here is from genome assembly GCA_964597725.1 of uncultured Dehalococcoidales bacterium. GTDB lineage: Bacteria > Chloroflexota > Dehalococcoidia > Dehalococcoidales > JAUVZE01 > CAZNEL01. The sequence goes on from CAZQZA010000037.1 coordinate 2,548, forward strand.
CCCCAAGGAGACACGCCCCACCATATTCACTGTAGTCCAATCTTTGTGTCCAAGAGCCCATGCCCATATCACGGTGTAAGACTCGTAATGGAAGACTATAGGCTTTGGCAAAGACCTGTCCGGCTTGACTCAGTGAGTAGAGCCAGGTATCACTTATACCCTCAATAGTCTTGAGTACTATATTGCCGGTGAAGCCATCGGTAACAATAACCTCAGCAACTCCTTTCAAGGTATCATGGCCTTCCATGTTGCCTACGAAGTTTAGCTTAGTGTTTTTGAGAAGCTTATGGCTTTCTTTAATCAACTTGTTTCCTTTGGTTTCTTCTTCACCATTACTGAGCAAGCCAATACGCGGCGAACTGATACCAAGAATCTGGCTAACATAGAGATTGCCAAGGTGAGCGAACCAAACCAGGTGTTCCGGCCGACAATCAACATTGGCCCCAGCATCAATGAGGAGAACGGGGGTAGATGGGGTAATATTAATAAAACTACCTATGGCGGGACGGGGAATGCCTTCTATTTTGCCCAGGTTTAGCAGTGCCGCAGTGACTATGGCGCCACTGTTTCCTGCCGAGACAAAGGCTGAAGCAATGCCATCCCTCACCAGGTTAATACCGACTACTATGGAGGAGTTTGGTTTGCTGCGGATTGCCTTGACGGGGGGCTCTTGAGGACCAATAACCTCGTTTGCCTCAACGATAGTAAAGCCTATTTTCTTTGAATAGCGGCTAGCCAATACATGGAGTATAGCTCTCCGTCCAACCAGAGCAATATCTACTTCATACTCTTGAGCGGCTTTTATTGCCCCTTTGACGATTTCATAAGGAGCATGCTCTCCCCCGGCGGCATCAATGGCAATGAGCATCTACTTCCTCGGTTAAAATTTTTAGCTACTCGGGCTTCTTTCCCACAGGTCACAACGACCTCCCCATCGGGCAAGAACCTGACCATTGATAGAAAGCTGAGCTACCTCACACAGGTTAGGACAGGCTTGGCATTCGAATGAGGAGGTATAATACTTTACGTCACTCACTCCAAATCCCTTGAACTTGCTTTCACTGTGGTTATTTTCCACCTCTTCGTGTACCAGCAAGGCGGCACCTATTGCCCCCATGACCTCGTGGTGTGGTGGGACAATGACCTCACTGTCAAGTTCTTCCTGAAGGGCCTTTACTATCGCCTGATTAAAAGCGACCCCTCCCTGAAACACTATTGGAGGCTTTATCTCCTTCCCCAGTCCAACATTATTGAGGTAGTTGCGAACTAATGCCTGGCACAATCCATAGATAATATCTTCAATTCGGTGCCCCATCTGTTGCTTGTGAACCATGTCTGATTCAGCAAAGACGGTGCAGCGCCCGGCAATACGCACCGGGTTCTGGCTATCCAGTGCTCGCCGGCTGAATTCTTCGATACTCATATTGAGGCGTAGCGCCTGATGGTCGAGGAAGCTGCCGGTGCCAGCAGCACATACCGTATTCATGCCGAAGTCAGTTACTACCCCGTCTCTAACGATGATAATCTTACTGTCTTGCCCGCCAATTTCAATGATGGTTTGCACTTCGGGGATATACTGAAGAGCAGCTACAGCATGACTGGTAATCTCGTTCTTGACTAAATCAGCCCCAACAATAACCCCAGCCAGGTAGCGAGCACTCCCAGTAGTAGCCACGCCACTAATCTCAACATTTCGGGGCAATTGCTGTTGGATTTGTTTCAGCCCCTGCTGCACCATGGCGATGGGCTTACCTTGTGTTAGCAGGTAGTTGTGGGTGATAAGCTCATCATTTTTACCTAGCACAGCAAACTTGGTGGTTACTGAGCCAACATCAATGCCCAAATAGGCTTCCATTATTCTCCTTATACCGGCACTCGTTGCCGGTTGTTATTTCTGGCTCGGCGTTTTCGCTCCAGTAAGTCGACGAAGGCCTCCAATCTGGTAAGCATACCCGGTTTAGCCAGTTGCTCATCGCACAGTATGGTTAACACCGGGATATCCTCTTTAGTTCTGGGCATGATATTTTGCGCTATTATCTCCGGCATACAGGTGAAGGGGGCTAGGTGTACCAGTCCATCATACTCTCTGGCGTGGAGCACCTTTTCCCCCACTGATTCCCAGCCGTCGCCACCGATATCTCGCTTAAGATAAGGCAAAGCTGCCTGGTGAATCCTGTCCTTTTCATTTATGCCCAGGGGATTAAGGAACAAGCTAAATTTAGTCCACTCCGAAACGAAGGTTGTCCGTCTTACTTCCACCCCCAGCTTACCCAGTTCAATCTCTATATCAAGGTTGGAAAAGGGCTCCAATACTACATAAAACTCCCCGGTAATACCCACTATCAGTGGCTGAACTTGGCTATCCTTGACCACCTGGTTTAGCTGGTCAATATATTCTACCTGTACCTCCTTCAGGGTATCGTAATCATCTGCCCGGTCAATAGCCTTAACGGCTGCGTCAAATAGATGATTGGCAGTCCCTTTTGCCTGTTCTCGGGCGCGTGCCTTTTGCACCACTCGCTCTATTTTATCTAGGGCATTTAGTTTAGCTAAGCCAAAGCGAAAGGCTGCTATTATCTTAGACCAAGGGGCGTTGTTTGACAAGCGCTTAATCATCTCTAGTATGCCGAAAAGTTTGCGCTCAGAAACACCTATCGGAATCATTTCAAATTTGTATCCCAAGTCGTAAAGAATCCGTTCCTGTGTTTTAGCGTAGTAGCCCAGGCGACAGGTGCCATAACCAGCTGGCATAAGCAGGGTATCTGCCCCTAGTTCAGCCGCCTCAATCAGGTTACCCAGCGTCAGCTTGAACGGGATACACAATCCTTCAGGAGAGTGCTTGACACCGAGAGTCAGAGTATGCTGGTTATTGACCGGTGGTATGACAAAGTCAATGTCAAGCCTCTCAAACAGAGCTTTAAAGGGTATATAGAGATTGCCCATGTGGGGCATACCTACACGCATACTTCTACCTGTCTCCTTTCCCGTCTATGTATCATATCAAGGAAGGCTTCCAGACGGGTAACTATGCCGGCTTCAGCAGTATGTTCCTCTACGGTCAGACTCATAAAGGGGGTAGCCCTTAGCCTGGTAGCCTGCCGCTGCACCATATCCATCATTAATGAATCAGGCCCGCAGCCGAAGGCCATTATGCCGATAACACCATTGGCGCCACTTCTCAGGTAGTGCCCCCCAGCGCCTACTACTTCCTCTTCATAGGTCCAGTAGGCTCTGCCCACCAATCTGGCGGTAGCTGACTGGAGCTCCTTCGTGGTTAGCATCTCTGGGGTTAACACCTTGTTATTCGCCCGCTCCAGGCGGTGGATAAGGCGGTGATTTATGAGTTCATCATAGAGAAGATAGGGGTGACCAATGACGGCAATGCTGGCTGAGGTTGGTTGGCTGGAATCTGCTTCAGGTTCTACCTCCAGTGCGCTCGATATGCTTTCTATTGCCTGTGGTGGCGTCAATCTACAGCTGGCCATTAGCTTAAGATACTCCAGATGGGTCTGCCAGGCGGCTATAGCCGCACGCCTGATCTTAAATGGATCCCAGGTAAAACGCCTTCCTAGTTGATAAATAGCCTGATACAGGCTTCGTTTCCCCCGGTTGACATCTATCTCTATCTCTAGGATGGGCGGAGCTTCCGGAACAACGGCTCGGCTCATGTCCGGTAGGCCAAGAAACTTGGCACAGTTGTAAACCTTGCTTTGTACACTGCGGACGGCGGGAATGAAAATACAGTCACACTTCCCCACAAGAGAAAGGACATGTCCCACAAAGACCTTTACCGGTAAGCAGGTATCAGCTACTACCCGGGAGGAGCCTGCTGATAGCATAACCTGTGTGGTTGGTGGTGAGACTACCACCTCTGCTCCCAGTTCTTCAAAGAAAGTCTTCCACATAGGGTAATACTGGTAATAGAGTAGAGCTCGTGGGATGCCTATCTTAATCATTTTGTTGCTCAAACTCCTGTTTCACCTGGCTGACTATTTCTGGATTGGCTGCCACGTCAACCACCGTCATCGTTAAAGCCTTGGCGGCGTCAATTAGTCCACGGATACCGGCTTCTGAAGCCGCTGCTGAGACAAACTGAAGGGAATGGTTGGCTACTTCTACCGGGGCTATGGCGACAAAGGGGTGGATACTGGGGACGACCTGACTAACATTACCCATATCAGTGCTGCCGAAAGTATGTTTGGGTTCGGAGAGCTTCATCTGGCGTCCCAAGGATTGCATATTCTGGTTAAATAATCGGGCCAGGGTTAAATTATTACGCATAGGGGCATAGCGTATGTCTCCCCATTTATATTCCAAGTGAGCGCCACTCGCTGTGGCAGCGCCAATAAAACAATTGAGCACCTTCTGTTTTAATTCATCAAGGTAAGTATCTTCCTCAGCACGCACGATAAAACTGCCGGCACTGTGAGCGGGGACAACATTAGGTGCTTCGCCGCCATCGGTAATTATGCCGTGAATACGGGCTTTATCCTTAATGTGCTGCCTGAGTGAGTTAATGGCATTAAACGACTGAATCATGGCTTCTAGGGCATTAATGCCGGCCTCTGGTTGGCCAGCAGCGTGAGCCGCTTTGCCAAAGAATTCAACCTCTAGATGCTGGCAGGCAAGAGTTTGAATAGTAGCAGTATCATATACCCCGGGGTGCACCATCATCGCTATGTCCACGTTATCAAAAGCACCTCTGTCAACCATTGTCATCTTGCCGCCGTACAGCTCCTCAGCCGGTGTGCCAATAACCATGATACTACCCCCGAACTGGTCAATAGCCGGCTTGGAAGCCACCCCAGCGCCAACAGCACAGGTAGCTATTATATTATGTCCACAAGCGTGACCAAGGTTAGGCAAAGCATCATACTCCGCCAGAATAGCGATAGCTGGTTTACCCGCTCCATAGCTCCCCCTGAAAGCAGTCGGTAGCTCACAAATGCCTCGTTCTATGGAGAAGCCATTTTCCTCCAGGTACCGGGTTAGCCAAGAGGCTGCCTTGACCTCTTGGAAACCTAGCTCAGGGTTGGAGTGAATCTTTAGGCTCAGCTCGCTAAGCTCGTGACGACGAGAATCTATTTTGCCTATGACTGACACCTTTAAATTTTCGGTATCCAAGCTCTCTTCCCTATTCTGACGATAACCAGCTAATTACCACTAAGTAATGTTCATTATAGCTTAAGGGGAGTAGGATTTCTAGTCTGTGGATTTGGGCTAAGTGGGGTTGCGAATAGTGGGAAGGCATGATATAATGTGGTCAATTGAATAGAAATCTCCGAGCCAATTCTCCTGAAGGCATGTCTATGGAGATTGGCCGATAGGGTATCGCTGGAAACGGCGGTGCCTCCCATGCTTGGAAAGGAGGTTGCTGGTGGTTTTTATAGTAAAAATATTAAGATGCCTCCTTTCGGAGGTGTCTTTTTTTGTGCTTAACCCAGTAAATTAGCAGGAGGTGGCTTTTGGATAAGAAATGGTTTACCACTAACCGAATGACATTTACCTTCATCCTTCTGGGCGCTATTATTTTTCTGTTTATCATGGTGCCTCTACTCAAAATGATTTTGGCATCCGACCCTAAGATACTCCTCGATACCCTTTTGGACTCGGAAGTCATAAGCTCTATCTTGCTTACACTTTATGCTGCCTTAATAGCCACCACGGTCGGCTTTCTGCTTGGAGTCCCCCTGGCATATTTACTGGCCAGAACTGATTTCCCGGGGAAGACGTTGGTGGAGGGGCTTATCGACGTACCTATTGTGGTGCCACATACTGCGGCTGGTATTGCCTTACTTTTCGTCTTCGGTCGTAATTTCTTTGCCGGTAAAGCCTTTAGTCTCTTGGGGATTGAGTTCGTTGACACTACCGCTGGCATTGTTATTGCCATGCTCTTTGTCAGTATCCCTTTCCTGATAGACTCGGCTAAGGAGGGATTTAAAAAGGTAGATGTGAGACTAGAGAAGGTATCCCGTACTCTTGGTGCCTCACCGTGGCAGGCTTTTTTCAAAATTTCTCTCCCTTTAGCCTGGCGGAGTATTATGGCTGGCACCATCATGATGTGGGCCCGTGGCATAAGCGAGTTTGGTGCTGTTATTATTCTCGCCTATCACCCGATGGTAGCCCCAGTTCTAGTTTACGAGCGGTTTGAAACCTACGGATTGAACTACGCCCAACCGGTAGCGGTACTGCTTATCCTCGTAAGCATCATTGTCTTTGTTACTTTGAGAACTTTGGTTTATCGAGGAGGAAAGTCGTGATTAGTGTCAAAAATCTACATGTTGACTTTGGCGACTTCGTACTGAATGACATCAATCTAACCGTGGGCAAAGGTGAGTACTTTATCATCCTAGGTCCTACCGGGGCTGGCAAAACCGTACTGCTTGAATCAATTGCCGGGCTGTATCCAATTAAAAGCGGAGAGATATGGCTAAAAGGAAAGGAAGTAACCCGAGTTGCGCCAGAAAAGAGGGGTATCAGTATCGTCTATCAAGACCATGTCCTGTTCCCCCACCTTTCGGTTAAGGATAATATTGTCTTTGGTTTAAGACTTCAGAAGAGAGCCAGGCAGGAGATGGAGGTAGCCCTAGACAAAGTAGCTAAGCTGTTGGACATATCTCACCTTCTTCATCGTAAACCTGATACCTTGAGTGGTGGTGAGCGGCAGAAGGTAGCTCTGGCCAGGGCACTGAGCATCCAGCCGCAGGTGCTACTGCTTGATGAGCCACTTAGTGCTCTCGACCCGGAAAGTCGGGAAGGCGTGCAGCGGGAGCTCCGCCAAATACATAATCAATTAAAGGTAACCACCATTCATGTTACTCATGATTTCGAGGAGGCAATAGCTCTAGGTGAGCGCATTGCCGTTCTAGGAGAGGGGTATGTCAAGCAGATAGGTACTCCAGAGGAGATATTTCGCCAGCCTAACTCTGAGTTTGTTGCCCGCTTTGCCATGACACGAAATATCTTTGCCGGTGAAGTAATAGACACTGGTAACGGAAATACTGTCTTTCACACTGAAGGCACTAAGCTTGCAGTGGCTACTGACCTTAGGGGCAGATTGCATGCCTCAATTCGCCCTGAGGATATTCTCATTTCCCCTGAGCCACTTCACTCCAGCGCCCGCAACTCGTTTGGCGGCATTATCACCCATA
>CAZQZA010000038.1:0-9583 GCA_964597725.1 uncultured Dehalococcoidales bacterium
GGTGATGCTTACCCAGTGCTCTACCGATAAAGAAGGCAGTAGTATCAGAGCCAAAAGTGGCAAACATAGCGAGAAATACCCACTCTTTGCCGTTATCTAACCCCCTAAGTGCTACGAAATAACTTAAAAGCCAGCCTACATAAAGAATGCCAGCCATCGTCCATGCCCAGCCAATGAAAGCTCCTTCTTTTTGTGGTTGCCGGAGAAGCCAGAATAGAGATAGTATTACGGCTGAGGTTAACAGAAGGGGTGTAATAAAACCGTAGTTGAAATGAGGGCTCAGGATAAATAGCAGGGTCCAAATTAGCCCGAAGTAAGTTAGTGGTGGCACTTTAGAGGCGTTGACCAGCCTATAGAATTCAAAAACAGCCAGCAGTCCCCAGATAGCTACTAGTAGGGTAAACCAGTGTAAAGGTTGGTCGTCAAACCAGACAGCCGCAATTAGGAGAGGAATGCCCCACAGTGCAGTGATGACCCGTTTCTTAAGCATACTTATTGACAGAGGTAGAGCTATTCATGTCAGCTGACCCGCTGTTTATTTTCTAATTACCATCCACCGAAACGTCTTAGCCTCTGATTGTAGGAGAGTAGTGCCTTCTCAACCTCTTCATTATCAAAGTTAGGCCATAGAGCCGGAGTGAGTATTAGACCTCCATGAGTTCTGCTTCTTTGTCTTGCCCAATCTGCTCGGTATCGGCTATAAAGCTGTCAGTAAGCTTCTGTAGCTGAGTTTGAGCACGCTTATGCTCATCCTGTGATATCTCCTTATTTTTCTCCAATCCCTTTAACTCATCCATGGCTTCACGTCTTAGGTTGCGTATTACTACCTTCTTTTCCTCAACTCTTTTTCGCACTATCTTCACTAGCTCTTGTCGGCGCTCTTCAGTGAGTTGTGGGATATTCAACCGAATTACATTGCCATCATTAACCGGCGTTAGCCCGAGGTCAGACTTCAGGATAGCCTTCTCAATGCTATGGATACTGCTTCGGTCCCAGGGCTGGATGACAAGGAGACGAGCTCCAGGTGCTGAAATGCCGGCAAGCTGATTGAGTGGGGTGGGAACACCAGCATATTCCACCTTGATATGCTCTATTAAGGTGGGCGTAGCCCGGCCGGTTCGAATGCTAGCTAATTCTCGCCTTAGAAGTTCGATGGACTTCTGCATCTTTTCCTCAGTATCCCATAAAATGCGGCTATCCATCTCATTCCTCGCTGGATATTAAAGTACCAATTGGTTCACCGGTTACAACTTGCTCTAGACTACGGGGGGCTTGAAGATCAAAAACAATTATCGGTAGCTTATTTTCCAAACATAAGGATAGGGCAGTAGCATCCATTACTTCCAGACGCATATTCAATGCTTCAAGGTGGGTAAGTTTATCGAGTTTTTTAGCGTCGGGCTGTCTGCGAGGGTCGGCACTATAGACACCATCAACATTGTTTTTGGTCATAAGCAAGACTTCTGCCTCAATCTCTATCGCTCGTAGAGCGGCTGCAGTATCAGTGGTCATATATGGATTACCAGTACCACCGGCTAAAATAACTACTCTGCCTTTCTCTAAGTGACGAATAGCTCGGCGTCTAATGTACGGTTCGGCTACCTGTTGAATGCCTATAGCTGTTTGCGTTCTGGTAATTACTCCTTCTTTTTCCAGTGCATCTTGAAGAGCTAGGGCATTTATCACTGTAGCTAGCATTCCAGCATAGTCAGCGGTAACTCTATCCATCCCCTCAGCCTCAGCCTTTGCCCCACGCCATATATTGCCACCGCCGACAACAATGGCTACACTGACGCCCATATCTATCAGCTGCTTAATCTGTTTGGCTAGTTTAGTTAGGATACTGGCATCAATACCATAGTCGGCTCCACCACTGAGGGCCTCACCGCTAAGTTTAAGAAGAACACGTTTATATTTAGTAGTGGTCATCTCTACGATTTCTGACTGCCTACTTCAAATCTGGCGAATCTACTTATCTTAATATTCTCTCTTAGTTTGGCTATGGTTTCATCAACAGTATCTTGAATGCTCCTATCTGGGTCCCTAATGTCCGGTTGAAGCAGCAGGCAAGCTGCCTGCGGGTCTATGTCATCACCTTCAGAAATCTCTGTTTCCGAGATAAATTTTGGGCTCAGGGCAGCTATCTGCATTGCTAAGTGGTGTGCCAGCTCCTTGAATTCGTCAGTGCGGGCAACAAAGTCGGTTTCGCAATTCACTTCAACCATAGTGCCAATGCGGCCTCCAGCATGAATATAGGTTTCAATTATCCCCTGGGTAGTAGAGCGGTCTGCCTTCTTCTTCGCCCGAAGAAGACCTTGCCGTTTTAAAATCTGGAGTGCTTTCTCCGTATCTCCTTCAGCCTCAAGCAAGGCTTTCTGGCAATCCATAATGCCTGCTCCACACTGGTCTCTTAGTTCTCTTATTCTAGATGTTGTGATTCTCACTCTCGCCCCCTATGCTGTATTCGTCCTCAGGTGTGAAAATAAATGGTTCAGCAGTCTCTGCAACCGCCGGTCCCTCTAAACCCTCTTCCTCCGTTGTAATCACTGCCGTGCCAGTTTTACCTTCAATGATGGCGTCAGCGATTTTACTACATATTAGCCTGATTGCTCGGATAGCATCGTCGTTGGCTGGAATAGGGTAGTCTATGGCATCAGGATTACAATTAGTGTCTACTATGGCTACCACCGGTGTCCCCATGCGCTTGGCTTCAGCCAGAGCAATCTGTTCCTTAGTAGGGTCAACAATGAACAAGACATTGGGTAGACTAGTCATCTCTTTGAAGCCACCCATCTGCTGATTAAAGCGTGCGATTTTCTCATCAATTTTTGAGGCCTCTTTTTTAGGTAAGTGGTCAAATTCTCCTCTGTTTTTTTGGTCTTCAAGGCGGACTAGCTGGTCTATGCGAGCTTGTATAGTAGTGAAATTGGTTAACATTCCACCTAGCCAGCGTTGGTTGACATAATATGTTTCACAACGCTGTGCCTCTTCCTCTACAGATTCTTGAGCCTGCTTTTTAGTGCCGACAAAAAGGATAGTGCCGCCTTCAGCGGCCACCTCTCGAACAAAGTCGCAGGCTTTATCCAGCAGGGCAGTGGTCTGCTCTAGGTCAATGATATGAATACCGTTGCGCTTGGTGAAGATGTAGCTCTTCATACGAGGGTTCCAACGTCCAGTCTGATGCCCAAAGTGCGCCCCGGCTTCTAAAAGTTCCTTAATCGTAGCCGTATCTACCAAACCTAAACCCCTTTCTTTTATGTATGTTGCCGTTTGCTAATCTAACAGTATAGCATACCCTCTGTTATCCAGCAATAGAAGATTAAGATAGGTTTAAGCAGCGTCCTGTCTTGTTAGGCCTGGTCAGGTGTGATAGACTGCAAAAAGAGGTAAAAGATGGGAAGAGTTGGTCAACTATTGGGAATAGCCTGTTTCGGCCTCATCTATTATATTATAATCGACAAGGCAGTTAATGATATTTCAACAATTGTTTACAATAATCCGGGCGATTTTTGGCCTAGTTTCATTAGGTATATTCTGGCAAACCTTGCGGGGTAGCGGGAAGGTGAGAAGTGGCAACATAAATGACATAACATATATAGTGCGTCCCAGATAATGTCGTATATAGAGGTGGTTTACATAAGTAATCAAGGTCGCAGCAAAACAACATACGGAAAAAGTTTGACCCAGAATAAAAATCTAGCGGCCTTAAAATGAAAATGAGGGATAAACTAACTGTGAACTACCTAGGCATGAGGTTGGTAGCGTGATTGATAACATTCACTGCTGCTTCTTCAGTTTCGCCTAACATATGATTTTGTATAGCCCCAAGTGCCATGAGTTTTAGTTCAGTTTTATCCTTTTCCCCCTTGGTATCTTCATCGATTTTTACTATATGTTCTATTGCTTTCCTATAATTGTTGAATGTATCGGGCGTTATTGGCTGACGCAAAAACATAAGATATCTGGCGTGTAGCTCTGCATTATCAACTAATGCTTTTAGTAGTTCGTCGACTTTCGCTTTTAACCCACTACCGAAAAACTTACGAGCAAGGCCTTCTCTGGAATCACCCCGCTGTATCAGTATCATTAAATGGTTTTTCCTTTCAACTACCCAACCGTAAAAATATCGCTCCAATTCCGTACTATATAATGTTGCCGAATCTTTAATATTAGATTCAAATGCGAATACTCTGATTGCTACCGCCCAATCAATAATCGTCTCCAAACGTTTCTCTCTCATCTCAATCTCATGGCTACGACGGTTCTGCCAGATAGCAACGAAGGCAGCGATTGCGAGTAAAAACGTAGCCCCGGCACTAAGCGGCAATCCCCAGTCTTTCAACCAGGTGACAATGTCCATACCACCATTATACCACAATTATACCCAGAGTGTTATGTTAACCTATATTTTTTCCCTTTGTCTGGATATCTCTCGGCAAAACCAAACCGGGGCAAAGGGTGTTTAAGAGGGGCGAAGCCCCTCTTTTCAATATCTTCCCCCTCCCTTGAAGCATAGAGGCCATTACGGAAGAGTGATATAAGATATGTCTTTGCGAGGAGTAGAGCGACGAAGCAAACTATAAGATGAAGATAAGATTGCTTTGCCTTCGGCTCGCAATGACACATCAGACAAAAGGAGAGGGGGGATAAAGGGGGAGGGTTTCCTTGAAACAAAGTTCTAGGGCAAAGATAAGGAGCAAATTATGCTTTACTGCTTTGAAAGGTAGTTTACCATTCACAAGTATTTTAAGGGGTCTAGATTTTGATTTGAGAGCGTCATATTTACAGGGAGTTTTTTCGGTCTAATTGTTACACATCCATGCCGGTCATTCTGGCAATTTTCATGTAACTTTCTGGAAATTCCGGCTCTTTCTTCATATCATAATTTTTGGGTAATTTGGACCCGGTTGTTTCCAGGTATCTTAATCCCTCCAGTAAATCATCCAGTTTCTTTGTGGGTATACCAAAAACCAGGTCGTCATCTCCGGCGATAGCGAAATAATGGTCTCCACGACAGGGTATGGCAACCCGGCATTCCCCGGTCTGCATAACCGGAACAACTGAATAAACACAGGCCGCATGGCTGGACAGGCTTTGTTTGAGGTCATAGCCGATTTTATATTCTCTCGCTAAGAGCAGCAGACTTAGCTGTGCTGAATCACAGTAGAGCATAACCAAATCGGGCTCAAAATTAGCTGTCTTCAACGGAGCGGAGATTACGCCTATGTACTTACCCACTGGCAAACGGGGAAAATCGCTGGCATAATGGCTACCTACTTCCAGACTTTCGACATCCTCTGGGAAACGGTTATGTCCTTCAAGGAAATATTGTGGGGGCTCGGCCAGTCCGTAACCTACAACCGGTTCAAAACATAACATATCCTCTTTCAATGCCGCCATTAGCGTTCCGTCTCGACGCGATGTCGCAAAGACCTGGCAGAGTGGCATATGATAACCTAAGTCTCTAAGTGGTCTCACTGCTTCTTCAGGTATATCTTCTTCCTTTTCCATCAATTTAACTGCTAACGGGAAGGTCTTCAGGCGCAGACGTTTTTCAAATTCCTCTGCATATTTATGTAAAGTCGCCAGTTCTGTCATACTATTGCTCCTTTAATTACAGCTTTGGTCAACGTATGGTTAATTAGTTCTAAGAGTTGGGTTAAACCCCACCCCTTGGCTGCCGAAATGAGCACTGTAGCCTCGTCGGTGGCGTTACACTGTTCAGCGAGGTAACTTATAGCCGATTCTTCATCCCAGGGCTTATCACTACCGAGTAATAGGTCAATTTTATTTAGCGCTGTAATCCTGGCCTTACCGGTTAGGTTGAGGTCAGCTAGAATATCCTCTACGGTTTGACACTGTTCTGGAGCGTTAGGCGAAGCTAAATCAACTACGTGAAGTAGCAGGCTGGCTTCATCTAACTCCTCAAGGGTTGCCCGAAATGCAGTTACAATGGTAGGCGGTAACTTTCTGATAAAGCCAACGGTATCAGTAGCTAAGACCACACTCTTATCAGGAAGGGTTAAACGCCTAGTAGTTGGGTCCAGGGTGGCGAAGAGCTTATCCTCGACAAAGACATCAGCGTGACTGAGAGCATTGAGCAAGGTGCTTTTACCGGCATTGGTATAACCAATCAAAGCTACTATAGGAATACCGCTTCTCTTGCGTTGCTGCCGATATAGACTACGGTGTTTTCTTATCTCTTCAATCTGCAACTTCAGACGGTGTATTCTCTGGCGGATAAGTCGTCTATCAGTCTCCAGTTGTGCTTCACCCGGGCCTCTGGTGCCAATGCCACCGCCAAGCCTTTCTAAATGACTCCACTGTCCAACAAGGCGAGGGAAGAGATATTGATGCTGAGCTAGCTCTACCTGTAATTGACCCTCCCGTGTTTTTGCTCGCCTAGCGAAAATGTCCAGAATTAAGGCAGCACGGTCAATTACCTTTACTTGAAGAGCCTCCTCTAGGTTTCGTTGCTGCAGCGGCGAGAGCTCATCATCAAAAATTACCACATTGTAATTAGTACTGTCCTTTAGCTCTAGCAACTCAGCCAGTTTACCCTTACCCAAATAATGAGTGGCTGACGGCATAGGTAACCGCTGGATGAGTTTCCCTACTACCTTAGCTCCAGCCGTATTAGCCAGTTGAGCTAGTTCATCTATTGAGGCCTCAACTGGCCAGCCATCTTTAGTTCCCTTCGTCGCTACAGCTACTAAAAATGCCTGTTCAGTGGTTGTCTGGGTAAGAGTTGTAACTTTGCTAATAATAACTCTCCATTTCCTGATGAATACTTTATGTCAAGTTCTTTCTTTACCAGGCTATCTTTTTGATACCACGCCACCCTGCCAACCGGGATAAACCTTTTACCAGACCGGCATCTGGAATAGTTAATGACAGCCGTACATAACCCTCGCCATTTTTACCATAACCAACCCCAGGGGTAACTACTATCCCAACTTCCTCTAATAAAGCATTAGCAAACTCTACAGAGGTATAGCCTTTAGGCACCTTTGCCCAGATATAAAGGCCTGCCTTTGGTGGTTTGGCTTCAAGCCCGATACTATTTAGCATATCAACCACCAAATCACGGCGTTTCTGGTAAGTAGTATTATGCGCCTGAATACAATCTTGCGGACCGGTCAAAGCCTCAATGGCAGCATATTGAATAGCCTGAGGGATTCCCGAATCCAAATTAGATTTAAGTACTTTGAGAGCATTTATCGCTGTCGCGTTGCCCACTGCCATTCCGATTCGCCACCCGGTCATATTATAGCTCTTGGATAGTGAGTGGAACTCTACGCCTACTCCCTTAGCTCCCTCTGCTTGCATGAAGCTGACTGGCTGGTAACCGTCAAAGGTAATCTCCGAATACGGTCCATCATGACAGACGATTATGTCATGCTGCTCAGCAAATTTGACTACGAAGTTGAAAAAATCAATATCAGCCACGGCACCCGTAGGGTTGTGCGGATAGTTTATCCATAATAGCTTAGTCTTTTCCAGCACATGAGCAGGTATATTATTCAAATCAGGTAGAAAATTATTTTCTTCAGTAAGGGGCATATAGTAGGGTTTGCCTCCAGCTAACAGGATGTTTGGTGCATAAGTCGGATATGCCGGGTCTGGCACGAGGGCGATATCACCGGGGTCAATGAAGCACCAGGCAATGTGGGCAACGCCCTCCTTTGAGCCTATGAGGGGTAACACCTCTTTATCAGCATCAAGAGAAATGTCAAATCGCTTCTTGTACCATTCAGCTATGGCCTGATGCAATTCAGGTAACCCCTCTGACTCTGGATAGCGATGATTAGCCGGGTCTTGTGCTGCCTGACACAGTCTGTCAATTATATGGGGTGGCGTCGGCATATCAGGGTCACCAAAAGCAAAGCTAATCACCTCTTCACCCCTGGCTCTTTTCTCGGCAATCTTCCGACTAATTTCTGCAAAAAGATAAGGCGGTAGGTTTTCTATTCGCTTAGACATTCTCATTTCTTTTACACCTCGCTTGGCCATTCTCCGCTAAATACTACCTCGGTGGGACCGCTGAGCACTACCTCCCCTACCCCATCCCACTCCACACCCAGTATACCACCTGGCAGTTTTATGTCAACTATCTTATCAATATAATCGTGCAGTTGGGCTATAACCGCTACGGCGCAGGCGCCACTGCCACAGGCCAGTGTCTCCCCTACTCCCCTCTCCCAAACGCGAACCTCTATCCGTTGCCGACTTATGACATTGGCTACCTCAAAATTTACCCTGTTGGGGAACATCCTATGTCGCTCAACTGCTGGTCCTAACCGGGACAATGGGAAATCAGATACTGAATGCTGCTGGAAACAAACGGCATGTGGATTCCCCAGAGAGACAAAGTTCAACAGTAGCTCCTCGCCATTTATAGTAATCGGATAGTCTAATATTGGTTTTATGCTAACTATACTCCCCTGGCTCGGCTTTACTAACACCGGAATATCTTTGGCGCTGAATTCTGGTTTACCCATGCTAACCTGAATCCTAGTTACTTTTCCCCTCACCTTATGAAGCTTGGCCTCCCTTATGCCTGATACCGTTTCAATCAACATTTGTTGAGTACCAGCACTAACAAGCCCCTTATGGGCAGCATATCTAGCCACACACCTCAGTCCATTGCCGCAAGCCTCTGCTTCAGAGCCATCGGCGTTGAACTCACGCATTTGAACATCTGCCTTGTTTGAAGGCAATACCAGTAGCAAGCCATCACCACCGACACCGAAATGACGGTCACACATAGCTATTGCCATTTGCGACCAATCCTTTTCATAATTAGCCTCTACCACAATAAAATCATTTCCAGCGCCCTGCATCTTGGTAAAATTCATACTTACCTCTATTATCGCCCTATGTTTTGTCAGTTACAAATTTAGATAATAGTGTTATGATTTCTGACTCTGGTCTATTCTGTATATTAAACCACTTTATCCGGTCATCTTTCAGCCGAAACCAGGCATATTGGTGTCTAACAAATCGGTGGGTTTCAAACTTGATTTGCTGGATGGCAGCCTCCAGGGTTAATTCACCCCTAAGAAACATCCCAATTTGCTTGTAGCCTATGCCAGACATCGCTGGCAGATTAAAGTCATAGCCCATATCCACCAGTTTTTCTACCTCAGCTACCAAACCCCGCTTTATCATTTCGTCAATCCGCAGGTCAACCCTACGATAGAGTTCTGCCCTATCTGCGGTTAAGCCTATTATAAGTATATCAAAAAGTGGCGCCTGCTTGTATTGAAGCTGGGAAAAAGGAGTCTTGGTGGTTCTATAAACCTCCAGAGCTCTTATCGTACGGCGTACATTACGTGGGTCAATTCTCTGAGCCGCCACTGGGTCAACCTTCATCAACTCTTGATAAAGCTTATCCTTGCCAGTTTCAGCCGCCTCTCTCTCTAAACTGTGCCTAAATTCTGGGTCAGGTGGGACCTCAGGTATTCCCCAGCCTTCCACTACTGACCAAACATACAGCCCGCTGCCACCTACCAACAGAGCTAACTTGCTTCGTCGTTGGATATCCTCAATAGCCCTATAGGCTAGCTGCTGATATTGAGCC
>CAZQZA010000039.1:0-9267 GCA_964597725.1 uncultured Dehalococcoidales bacterium
CTGGTATGGTAATCCCGCTGTCAGCCCTGCTGAGAGAAAACCCATGCTTGGCGGAGAGGTTCCACAAGAAGGGCTCATCGTAGAAAATATCCAAGTTGCTCTCGTAGCTATATATTTCCTTTACCGCTGCCTCTTGTTCCTTTGGGGTGAGTGCATATTGTTGATAATATCTACTAGAAACCTCATCCTTACCAAAAGGTTTCAACGGCAGGAAGATAATCCTCTTTCCTCCAAGGCTTTCGGTTAACTGGATAAGCTCCCTAATTTGCCCAAGGTTAAGCTTGGAGAGAACCGTAGTTATACCGTGAAAAATCCCCAGAGCGGCACATTGTGCCGCCCACTCCTTGGCAATCTCAAATTTGGCCCCTCTCTTTGTATATTCATAAACAGCAGCATCAGCTCCATCAAAACTAAAAAGAACCTTAGGTGAGAAGGAGGCTAATTTTTGCAACCTATCTTGGCTGAAGGCATTGCCGTTGGTTATCACAAAGACATCAAACCTCTCTTTCTTAAACATACCTCCGATCTGATGAAGGTCCTTGCGTAACAACGGTTCGCCACCCTCGAGTATCACCCACCTTGGTGACAGCCCAATAACATCATTGGCTATCTTGATTGCTTCCTCGTGGGTAATCTCTCCCTCTTCCATCCCAACACAATGCCGGCAATTTAAATTACAGACACTGGTAATCGCCCAGTCCACGTATATTGGCCCAGTCATATTCTCTCCTTCCAGTAAACATAATCAATAACAGACCCTTCAGCTTTGTCTATCATCATATGCTTCACCAACGGCTCATAACATCCACCACATAACCCATTGCCCACCATGGCATAGCCCTGAGTCGCTGCCTTGCTCTTGCTTGAGAGTACCGGCAATAGCCCTACGGCATATCCTATCTCCTCTAAACAAACTTTTACTGGATTGTATATGTTTTCATAGTTGGTCAATCGCCCTGAGAGATAGACTTCATGGCTCTCCGATAGAGCTCGCTGGCTGCATACCGCAAATAGGATGCCTTCAACGAAGGCGTTAAATGCCTCGGGATACAACTCTCTAGTGAAGCCTCCTATCGGAAGGCTCTCTAAGCCAGTTAGATAGCTGGCTCCTCCTTGAAAGAGCAGGTTCTTCTCAAAACCTCCCAGGAGGTAGGCAATTTCGCCGTCCATAGCTCCAGCGCTCATAAAGCCAGGGCCAGGGAAGAGAGTGCCTCCTATGCCATTAATTATCCTGCCTTTCTCGATTGTAATAACGCCATTATATCCTCCACCAAGCTCAACAACAATATGATTAACCTCAGAATAAGTTATCCTCTTCTTTTGGGAAACCAATTCTACAGAGAGGGCCCCTATGCACATCTTGTCTGCCGTGCCCATGTCTATCTTATTGAATTTCCGCCATCGGGGAACCGTGGGAAGTTGAGTCACTCCCGGAAGGAAAAGAATTTCCAAACCGGCTTCTCTCACTATGGCAAAGAACCTCTTCATCCCGTCAAGAACCGGTACCCTCTCCCCTTCCCGAACTAGCGTGAGTTCGAACATCTCCCTCTCACTGATTTCACTCAACCTCCGATTGGGAAGTCCGTAACCTGAGGGAGCTATTGTAACATCAGGCTCCTGGCTGAGGCACTTCTCAGCCATATCTTCGGGTCTCTCGGCTACCATACTTGACGGTATACTCTCTTCGAAACTAACCTCCCTGTCCTCAAGGAGACAAAGGTCAAAGGAGACAGTCCCAGGGTCAATACCTAAAATTCTCATCTTGCTCCTTAATTTTTGAGCCTATGCCAGCTTAGAGCTTGATGTATCACCAATAACGCAGTATACCTGATGTTGAGGAGCAAAATCAAACTGGCTTACTTACCTGCTAGATATACCTGACCAATTCCTAAATAGATAAAGTGTTCAAGATTCTACCCAGCCTAGGTTGTTCTACAGGCTTCACCTCTGCTATGCTTTACTACAATAGCATGAGTAAAGTAGCAAGCAGTAGTGTCACCAATGCCAAACCTACCGGATTTGGTGCGGTTGACTACATAAAGATTACCATCTTTGGCTTTGGCCTGACTGCCCTATGGCAGGGTCTGCATATTATTATTTTGCCGCTCAGGCTGCTGGATTTCGTTCCTGAGGCACTAAAGAATACCTACCTTGGGTATCTTACCTTCGCTGGTTTAATCCTGGCGATGGTAGTTCAACCAATAGCCGGGGCGATAAGTGACCGCTCTGGCTTCAGTTGGGGGCGTCGGCGACCCTACATCCTGCTCGGCACTATGTTGCTTATACTGCTTCTGCCTGGAGTGAGCCTAGCTGGTAGTTATATCACCATTTTTGCCATTTATTGCCTGATGCAGGTTAGCTCCAATACAGCGCAGGGTCCATACCAGGCGTTTATTCCTGACCTTGTCCCTGAAGGAAGACGGGGGCTGGCCTCAGGGGTAAAGACTCTGCTCGAGATATTAGGCGGGGTGGCACTGTTATATCTGATAGGTCTCTTTATGGATCAGTACTCCACCGGCGAGGGAATCTCCTGGTTATGGCTGGCTTGGGGTATGCCGGCTGTTGTCTTGTTTGGGGCTACACTAGCCACTCTCATCGCAGTCAGGGAGCGACCGGGAAGCAGTGGCCCTCCAACGCCCTTACTACCTACCCTGTATAAAAGCTTCAAGATTAATATCAGGACAAACCGTGATTTTGTCTGGTTTCTGGTATCTCGCCTCCTTATCCTGATGGCGTTCACTACCTTACAAGCCTTCGCTCTATACTTTCTCAGGGATGTTGTTGGTGTAGCCAATCCAGCCACGGCAACGGCACAGTTTTCTATAGTGGCAGTGGCTGGTATGCTAGCTGTGGTCTATCCTGCCGGGCGTCTGTCAGATAGAATAGGCCGCCGACCAATTGCGGTTGCTTCGGGGCTTCTCGGCGCCCTGGGGATTGCCTTCATATTCTTCTTTCAACACAGCTACATGATTATAATGGCCTGTGGTGGTCTGGTGGGAATCTCACTTGGAGCTTTTATGAGCGCCAACTGGGCACTAGCCACAGATTTAGTCGCCAAGGGTGAAGAGGCACGCTACCTTGGCCTGACCAATCTGGCTACTGCCGGTGGCGCCGCTCTGGCACGCCTCATTGGGCCGGTGATTGATTTCTTTAACGCCTCTAGTCCTGGGCTGGGCTACTCGGTTATGCTTCTAGCTTGTTTTACCTATTTTATTGTCGGCGCGTTGTTGTTGCTGAAAGTTAAAAAAGTTAGGTAATAACCTTTCACTAGCGTTGCCTCCATGTCCAGCTTTCAATAAATAACCCCGAGGCTAAAAGAAGCCATGTAGCTAGTATGGCTAATACTGCGATTGATACCGGATGTATTCCTCTAAGCACCGCTTCCCATCCCCAGGCAGCCGCCAGTACCACGATCACATATAGCAAAGTTCTGCCCAACCAGCAGGCAAGCAGAAACTTCCAAAAGGGGACACGAAGGACACCAGCCGCGATACCAACCAAGTCAAAGACAAACGGCACCACGGAGGAAACAAAGATAGCTATCGCTCCCCACCTTTTTACCCAGCCTACCAGCCGGTTATATATCTGGCTTCTCTCGGCAATCCCACGTCCGCTATAGCCCGCCAGGTAACCAGTTATCTCCCCAATAGCTGCCCCGACTCCACCAGCCAGCCCCACAGTAATCGGACCAACTGGCCCGGTAACCGGGTAGAGAACAATACCTATCTCGGAAAGTATCAGTAGAACCGCGCCCGGCAGAATAATGGTAGCATTCCCAATCACACTGATAAGGAAAGCGCCCCAATAGACATAGTTTTCTAGTTCAACAAGCCTTTCTGGGTGGCGGCCATATACAAGGTAAATACCAACGGTAATGGCTATGACGAATATAATGGTTAATATGGGAATTAACCTTCTCTTTAACCACTTCCCTCCTACCCCACCATTCTTAACTCGGTCAGTTGCCTGGCTCATTTTGGGTATTGTAGCATATTATGGGTGCTGGGTAATAAATAGTGTGGCTACTAAGCTACGAAGGGATGAATAGGTGAAACCTGGTTAGCTATTGACAAAGTCAGCGTTTTCAGGGATGGCTTTTTGTTCAAGCCACAAGCCAGTATTAAACAGTTACTAGCTTTGAGAGGAAAGGCAAGATGCTACACCCTAAGATTGCCCGCACGAGTTGGTTTTAGGTTTGCAGGTGCCCTGATAGCTAGGGAGCAGTGGTTTTAACGGTGCAGCAGTAATTGCTATAGGAAATCCTGGCTATGGAGATTGACGGAGAACCTGTGTATAAACTAAAATGCATGGAGCTAAACGATCGGGTCTCGGAGAAGAGTTTCCCCAAAACACCCTAAAGGAGGCAGTTGATGGGAGTTTTAACCAACGAAGTTATCACCTGGCTAAAGACCAATGGAGCCAGTATAGTCGGTATCTCAAACGTAGAAAGATTTGAGGGCGCACCAAAAGGTCATCACCCCTGTGATTTCGTTCCTGGTGCCAGGTCGGTCATCACCTTTGGTGTTGCCGTGCTGCATCAATCGCTCTATTGGGAAAAGCATCTGGCTAATTCTGAACTTGTGCCGGCAGAACACCGGCAGGATATACTCCAGAACTATCTTTTTATGCAGACCGGCTACATCATACCAAATACCCTCCTCGACGGTATGGCTCTGCGCATAGCGAACTTCCTGGAGAGCCAGGGTTATCTCTCTTTGTTCTTTCCGTCAACTTATTCCTACGAGGAAGATGAATTTATCCAGCAGAGAATTCCATTCGGGCTGGGGTTATTTTCGCAGCGACATGCTGCAGTACGTGCCGGCCTGGGAGAATTCGGTTTAAACAACGTGGTGGTTACACCCCAGTACGGACCTCGCGTCAGGCTTAATTCGGTAATAACTGAAGCTGAACTTACGCCCAGTCCGCTCCTTAAAGAGAAAGTGTGCCTGGGTGAAAGTTGTTCTCTCTGCCTGCAGGATTGCCCGGGTGCTATTTCCCTGCGTCCGGATTTTGACCCTGAAGCCGTATGGTATAATACGCCGGCACGAACCGATATACGTGCTTGTGAAAAGCTAGACCCGGTGCACTACTGCCGAGGTAGATGTGTCAAGGTCTGCCCTGTGGCACAGAAGTCATGAAATAACCAATTAACGTCGTGACAAAATAGTAAGTTTGCGAAGCGTCCGAGTTCCGCACATTCCTAGTTATGCCTTTATGCAGCATTGTCGTCTGGCTCTGTCTCTGCTATACTTGAATGGTGTGCCCCCATGGTCTAGAGGCCTAGGACGGCAGCCTTTCAAGCTGCAAACAGCGATTCGAATTCGCTTGGGGGCACCAATGCAATTACTAAAAAACACACGGGGATAAAAGGTATTATAGTGAGGAGGTGCTAAATGCCTAAGGCTTTAGTGGTTTATGATTCCGAAACAGGCCATACTGAGAAGATGGCAAAAGCTATCAGTGCGGGAATAAAAGAAGCTGGACATGATGTCAAGGTTAAGCATGTGGATAAGACCAGCTTAGATGACCTTGTGGCTGCTGATGCCGTAATCCTGGGCTCGCCAACTTACTTCTGCACTATGTCTGGAAAGATGAAAAACCTTATTGATAAATCCATTAAAATCCATCCTGATAAGCTGCAGAACAAAATCGGGGCTGCCTTCACTTCGTCTGACGATATAGCTGGAGGTAATGAAACTACGCTACTTTCCCTCATTCAGGCGATGCTTATGCACCGGATGGTAATAGTTGGACATCAGTCTGGCTGGTTTGGAGCGGTATCCATTGGAGAGCCCGACAAAGAATGCCTAGCCGAGTGTAAGGAGTTTGGTAAGCGAATAGCCTATTTCATTAAACACTAAAACATCTTGTCAACAACTTTATATTATTCATCTAGCCGAAGTGGGATACAATGCTCCCTAGCTCAGAATTTCCCCTTTAGCTTATCATAGGTCTCAGCTAGGGCTTCAGGCATTACTCTTACATCAGCGATTACTGGCATAAAGTTGGTGTCTCCTTGCCACCGGGGCACGATGTGGGTATGGACATGGTCATCTATGCCAGCGCCAGCTACTCTGCCTATGTTCATGCCGATGTTAAAGCCAGTTGGATTAAATATCTCTTTCAAGAGTTTGACACTTCGGCTAACCATGTCAAAGTGCTCATGACGCTCTTCATCAGTCAGCTCTTCCAAATTAGCCACATGACGGTAGGGGGCTACCATCAGGTGACCCGGATTGTAGGGGTAGCTATTCATAATAACGAAGTTGTTGTCTCCTCGATACAGGATATAGTTAGCCACATCATCCTTCTGTTTAGGCTTATCACATAAAATGCACCCTTCTGGTTTTTCCATCTGGATATATTCTATCCGCCACGGTGCCCAAATCTGCTTCATGAGCCACTCTCCTTACATGTTATTTATGCTATTTTAATCGGCTATCCTGTAGACGTCAAAGGTTTCCTGCCAAGAGAGTAGCCATTGTAAAAACTGCGGCTATCATCTATAGTTAATATTAGCCCATGAAAGACAAAAGCTCACCAGACAATACCATAACCTTTCTCGGAACGGGCGGCGCTAGAATAATGGTTGCCACCCAAATTCTAGCTTCAGGTGGCTTGTGGCTGAGTTTAAACGGTACCGAAATACTCGTTGACCCTGGTCCAGGTTGCATAGTTCAGTCGACTAAAAGGAAGCTAAGAGCCGATAAGCTTAACGCTATTATCCTGTCCCATCGCCACCTTGACCACTCAGGCGATGTTAATGTTATGATTGAGGCAATGACTCAGGGCGGATTTAAGCCCCACGGCTGGTTTTTTACTCCGACTGATGCTTTAGAGACTGAGCCAGTTATCTTCTCCTACCTTAGAGCCTACCTTGAAGGTATCGAAGTTTTGCAAGAGGGTAAGTCCTACGCTATCGGTAATGTCTCCTTTACCACCCCCGTTCGTCACATACACCCGGTGGAAACTTACGGTATGCTCTTCAAAACTGGTGGGCATACTTTCTCCTATATTGCGGATACCCGCTACTTTGATGGCTTACCGCGCATTTATGCCAGTGAACTCCTGATTATGAATGTAGTTTTTCTACAAGATAATCCTCCGGCTGACCACCTAACAGTCTCCGATGTCAGCCGCATTGTTACTGAGATAAAGCCCAAGGTAGCCATTTTGACTCATTTTGGTATGAGCATGTGGCGGGCAAGACCGTGGGAGATAGCCCAAAGGCTATCTCAGGAGACTGGGGTCAGGGTAGTTGCTGCCCGGGATGGGATGAGGTTCGACTTATCGCAATTAGATTAAAAGTTAGGTTATGGAGAGAGAAAGGTTTGAGTGGCTGGTAGCCAAGGCGATTGAGACTTTACCTGATGAGTTCCTCAGCAGGCTAGAAAATATTGATGTGGTGGTAGAGGATTACCCAAGTCAAAGTCAATTGGCTAGCGTGGGGCTGAGGCGTAGTCAGACTCTGCTCGGTCTTTACGAGGGTGTGCCCTTGACCAAGCGCAGCAGCCACTACGGTCTGGTACCACCGGATAAAATAACTATATTCCGTAAGCCAATTGAGGCTAAATGCAGATATAATGCTGAGATTACGGCTGAGATACAACGGGTAGTGAAACATGAAATAGCCCATCACTTTGGCATTGGTGATGCCAGGCTGGAGCAAATTGAGCGGGATGATGATTAACCGGTATGCTGGACAATAACCAACTCATCTCCAATATAGCCGATTGGCTGGCAAGTCCTTGACTTTCGCGTGGTGAGGTTAAGGTAGGAAAAGTCATCTTGACTTTTTGGGCTAGAGTGCATAACATGATTAGCAGAACTAAAGGAGGCAAAAAAGATGAAAAGGATACTAGTTATTGCAGTAGCAGTAGCTCTAACGCTGTCTCTCATACTACCGGGTGCTGCTTTAGCAAAGCAGCCTCTCAAGGTCGATAAATACAAACCTGTTCCGGCCACTGATGTCAAGCTAGCGACGAAGGTCACAATTAAACGAGGAAAACCACCTGCCAAGCCCCCAAAGAAGGTCAGAGAAGCAGCAACCGGCACTCTAGGAGCAACGGTCAACGGAACGAAGTATGCCATTGTTATCGGCATATCAGACTATCCTGGCGAAGACAACGACCTTAGTTATATGGATGATGATGCTAACGACATGCTTTCGGCTCTCGAGACTTATGGTTTTGATGAGGACAATATCATACCTCTGATTGATAAAGATGGTACGGAAGCAGCCGGT
The DNA here is from genome assembly GCA_964597725.1 of uncultured Dehalococcoidales bacterium. GTDB lineage: Bacteria > Chloroflexota > Dehalococcoidia > Dehalococcoidales > JAUVZE01 > CAZNEL01. The sequence goes on from CAZQZA010000039.1 coordinate 8,246, forward strand.
GAGGTATTGGTGGCAACACGGGGTAATATTATCGATGCGATTAGGAACATTCGTGATAACAAAGGACTGACAAAGGATGATGAGGTAGTCTTCTTCTTTTCAGGGCACGGTGGCAAAGGCAGAGCACAGGATGGTGACAGGGAAAAGGTTGACGAGTGTATCTGGGCTCATGATGACTATGAACTGATACCAATCTGGGACGGTGAGTTGGAGGCGGAGTTCGAAGGATACGCTACCTCAAGGATAGTATTTATATTTGACTCCTGCTATGCCGGCGGTATGACCGACCTAAAGGCACCAGGTAGAGTGCTGGCCATGGCGACGACGGAGAATACAGTGGGTTACGAGTTAAGCGATTTGGAAAACGGGGAGTTCACCTACTACCTCGTTGACCAGGGAATGTTGGCAGGAGAGGCCGACAAGTATAATCATGACGAAGACCCAGAGACGGACGATGTTACTGTTGAGGAAGCCTTTGACTACGCCAAGGCAAATTGCCGGCTCGACAAGCCAACGATTAGCGATTCCTTTGATGACGATTTGCTTCTATAGCTTCGGGTTTGTTTACAGGGTTGAGTTCTAGCACAGAAGGGAAGAGGTAACCCACTTCTTCCCTTTCTTTTTTAACTGTTTTTGCTCAATGGAGTTCCCAGGCTCTTAACCATATAGTCTGCCTGAGAGCTATAGCCAAACTCAGAACGATAGTATTCCTTAGCACCAACGCCACTCAAAATTACCATCTGTTGTGCTTGAAACTCATGGCGAACAATTCGCTCGGCTTCCTTTAGCAGTGCTTTACCTAAACCCTTATGCTGGGCAGCCTCTTCTCTGTGTTCAGTTAGCGGAACCTCGGGACCGTATATATGTAGCTCTCGTATTATGGCTAAATTCCCGTTAATCACCGGCTCCAGCGCCATTATCGGCTTGGATTGAATCCTCAATCGCAACAAGCCAAAGAGCGTCTCCCTTTCATCCTCAAAGGACAGGAAGATTTCCCTGCCCCCTGAAGCTTCGTAATCCAT
>CAZQZA010000040.1:0-9265 GCA_964597725.1 uncultured Dehalococcoidales bacterium
TGACCATACTCATGTTTTGTTCCCGGTGTAACCTGCCCGCCTAGCTGTTTGGTGATAACCTGCATACCGTAGCATATACCCAGTATTGGGAGATGGCTCTCATAAACATAAGCTGGTGCTAAAGGTGCTTCCGGGTCATAGACGCTGGCTGGTCCTCCGGACAGGATAAATCCTTTGGGATTTAACGCGGCTATTCTTTCCCATGGAGTATCCGGGGGCACTAGCTCACAGTATACCTGGCACTCACGGACTCGTCGGGCGATGAGCAGACTATATTGTGAGCCAAAGTCAATGACAATTATCGCCTCACGTTCAGCCTCGGGGATAACTTCTTCTGACGGAGCCGGCTGCTCACCCGCTATCTCCTTGGCAATCTCCAGATAGGTGGAGACTTCAATGTCGCCACTGGTAGCTACCCGGTGGCTCTTCTTTAAAGCTTGTTTTGGCTTAGATGCTTTACCCATTTATCAAAGATTACCACTGTGATATACTACCGTCAAGGGGGAGATTATTCTTAGCCAGGGCAGTGTTCGCTAAATCTTTAGACATACAAAAACAGGTAGAAATGGGCATTTCTATTCTTAGGCAGGGAGGACTGGTGGCCTTTCCTACTGATACCGTCTATGGGCTGGGTGCTGGGGTTAACATTCCTCAGGCGGTGGAGCAAGTTTATAGGGTGAAGGAGCGACCATCGAGTATGGCACTGCCTTTGCTTTTAGCTGAGGTATCACAGATAAGTGAGGTTGCTGAGTCGGTGCCACCGGTTGCCTGGCTTCTGGCCAACAAATTTCTGCCTGGTGCCCTAACCATGGTTTTACCCAAGTCTAAATCAGTCCCCGATATTATCACCGCTGGGGGTAAGACGGTAGCCGTTCGTATTCCTGCCCATCCCGTTCCTGTTGCCCTGGTTCGGGGTCTGGGGGCACCTATTGTGGGCACCAGTGCCAATCTAAGTGGTAAGCCAAGTGCCTTGACGGCAGATGAGGTCTATTCCCAGTTTGGGGACAAGGTAGATTTAGTTATTGATGGTGGTAAATGCCCGGGTGGTAAGGAATCCACGGTAATTGATGTTACTGGTGAGGTGCCGGTAATTTTGCGGGAAGGTGCTATATCGGAAAAAGAACTCAGGCAGGTATGTGGGAACATCACATTTAAGAGGGGAGACTAAGGCGATGCGTATTGCTGTTGGCTGTGACCACAGGGGGCTGAACCTCAAGCAATTTGTTATCAAGCTAATTACTGAAGCTGAACATAGCCATGAGGATTTTGGCTGTTACACTACTGACTCAGTAGACTACCCTGATATCGCTAAAAAGGTAGCTGAAGCAGTAGCTAGGGGTGATTTTGAGTATGGTATTTTGATATGTGGCACTGGTATCGGCATGAGTATTGCGGCTAACAAGGTTAAAGGGATAAGAGCTGCCCGGTGTCATAATGCTTTTAGCTGCCGCTGGGCTCGTCAGCACAACGATGCCAATATCCTTTGTTTGTCAGCCGAAGACGAGAGAGCACGAATACCGGCAATCATCGAGATTTTTCTGACCACTGATTTTGAGGGTGGTAGACACCAGCGAAGGGTAGATAAGATAAGAGCCATGGAAGGCTAATCACATGAGGAGGAAATAGTTTACCAGAGTGAGGTTGATAACATTCCCTACGGAGCTAGCTTGACAACAGATAGGGGCTATGTTATGTTTTAGCAATAAGGCTGAAGGTGGGATTGCGGAGTTTTAGTCCGCCCCACAGGGGCGGATTTTTAATTAGGAGATAAGGTGTGAAAAGCGATGCTGTTAAAAAAGGCGTAGAGCGTGCCCCACACCGCTCTTTATTGCGGGCCTTAGGCTGTACCCGGGCTGATATGGATAGGCCGTTCATAGGCATTATTAATAGCTTTAGCGAGATTGTCCCCGGGCATATAAACTTGAGAAATATTGCTGAGGCAGCTAAGGGAGGCGTGCGGAGTGGGGGAGGCGTTCCTTTTGAAGTTAATACTATTGCTGTGTGTGATGGCATCGCTATGAATCACCTAGGTATGAAATATAGCCTGCCCAGCCGAGAATTGATAGCTGATTCGGTAGAGATAGTGGCTGAGGCTCATGCCTTTGATGCACTAGTTTTCATTCCTAATTGTGACAAAATAGTCCCCGGGATGCTGATGGCAGCGGTTAGGCTGAATCTGCCCTCTATCTTCATCAGCGGTGGCCCTATGCTGGCCGGACGTTTAGCTGGTAGCAGTGGAGTTAAGCATGTAGATGTTAGCTCTGTCTTTGAGGCAGTTGGCAAGGTAGCTCAAGGGAGCATGAGCCAGGAAGAATTGGCACGGTTAGAGGAGATTGCTTGCCCTGGTTGCGGTAGTTGTTCGGGGATGTTTACTGCTAATACCATGAATTGTGCCACTGAAGCCCTAGGGATGGGGCTACCTGGTCATGGGACTATTCCAGCGGTTGATGCCAGACGGATGCAGTTAGCTAGGGAGGCTGGAGAGCAGGTTATGGCGCTTCTCGCTGGTGATATTCGCCCCCGAGACATCATAAATAGAGATTCTATTCATAATGCCTTTACTGTAGATATGGCGCTAGGTGGGAGCACTAATTCAGTTTTGCACCTTATGGCAGTGGCTCATGAAGCTGGGGTTGACTTTCCCTTGTCTCAGATTAATGAGATAAGCCAGCGCACCCCTAACTTGTGTAAGCTAAGACCATCTGGTGATTATCACCTTGAGGACCTAGACTGGGCTGGGGGTATAGCGGCAGTGATGAAGGAACTAAAGGGGCTATTAAATCTGGAGTCAAGAACAGTATCAGGGAAATCGATGGCTGAGGTTATCGCTGGCGGCCGGGTTACGGATAAAGAGGTTATCCACTCCGTGGCAAATGCCTACTCGGCTACCGGAGGTCTGGCTATTCTTTTCGGTAATCTAGCGCCGGAAGGTGCCGTGGTGAAGAGGACAGCCGTAGCTCCCGAGATGATGGTTCATCGCGGCCCAGCCAGGGTATTTGACTCTGAAGAAGAAGCCACCACGGCTATTATGAATAGTAGCATAAGGCCAGGCGAGGTGGTAGTTATTCGTTACGAGGGCCCCAAGGGGGGGCCAGGGATGAGGGAGATGCTCACTCCCACCTCTCTTCTGAGTGGCATGGGTTTGGACAAAGAAGTAGCCCTTATCACCGATGGGCGGTTTTCTGGAGCTACTCGAGGCGCAGCTATTGGACATGTCTCTCCTGAGGCAGCCAGCCGGGGACCTATTGCTGCCCTAAAAGACGGAGATATAATCAAAATTGATATTCCCAATTATAAGCTTGAGGTGGAGCTTAGTGATAAAGAAATACATAGTCGTCTGGCTCATCTTAGTGAGTTTGAGTCTAAAATAAAAACAGGTTATCTTAGATATTACGCTGAAAAAGTATGCTCGGCTAGCACCGGAGCGGTGTTTAGCTAGTAGAGGGGGCTATTATGAAGATGACAGGTGCCCAGATTCTGTGTGAGAGCTTAGTAAAAGAGGGAGTAGAGGTTATCTTTGGTCTGCCTGGGGGGGCTGTTATACCACTATATGACACTCTACCTCAATATCCTCAGCTTCGCCATATTCTGGTGCGTCATGAGCAGGGTGCAGCCCATGCTGCTGATGGCTATGCGCGAGCCACCGGAAAGGTGGGAGTATGCTTTGCTACCTCTGGCCCGGGAGCTACTAACCTAGTAACCGGCATTGCCAATGCTTGCCTTGATTCAATCCCGGTGATAGCTGTAACTGGTCAGGTAGCTACTCCCTTCATTGGCAAAGATGCTTTTCAGGAGGTAGATATTTCCGGTATTACTTTACCTATTACCAAGCATAATTATCTTGTTCTTGAGGTAGGTTCACTGGCTAAAGTAGTTAAGGAAGCCTTTCATCTCGCTAGGACCGGGCGGCCGGGACCAGTACTTATTGATATACCGCGGGACGTTTTCATAGACCAGACGGAATTTCACTACCCAGCTGAAGTACAGTTACCTGGTTATAAGCCGACACTTGAAGGACACCCAGCACAGATTAAGAAAGCAGCCAAGCTTATAAACGAGGCTCAGCGGCCGCTTATTATTGCCGGTAGGGGGGTACTTGTCTCAGGAGCTTATACCGAACTTAAACAGCTAGCCGAAACAGCGCAGATACCGATGATTACTACTTTATTGGGTATTGGTTGTTTTCCAGAAAGTCACGTTCTAAGTTATGGCTGGCTGGGTATGCACGGTATGGCTTATGCTAATATGGCGGTTGAGGCTGCTGACGCCATTATTGCTATCGGGATGAGGTTTGATGACCGGGCTACGGCCAAGGTGAGTGCCTTTGCTCCCCATGCTAGCATCATCCATATTGATATAGACCCTGCCGAGATTGGTAAAAACGTACACGCCGATGTGCCCATAGTCGGTGATGTGAAGATTGTTCTTCAGGCGTTAAATAAACTTGTTACCTCAACTGAACATATTGATTGGGTTCACCAGATTGATAATTGGCGAAATGAGCATCCATCAATAGTTATCAGAGACAGTGATAGGCTCTTGCCACAGTATGTCATTCGCCAGCTATATGAGGTAACCCGAGGGGAGGCTATTATTGTTACTGGAGTAGGGCAGAATCAGATGTGGGCAGCGCAATACTACTGGTATGACAAGCCGAATAGCCTGATATCATCGGGTGGGTTGGGGGCTATGGGGTTTGAGCTTCCCGCGGCAATGGGCGCTAAAATTGGCCGCCCTGACAGTACTGTTTGGTGTATAGCTGGTGATGGTGGTTTTCAGATGACGATTCAAGAGTTAGCTACTATAGTTCAGGAGCAAGCGGCAGTCAAGATAGCTATTATCAATAATGGGTACCTGGGCATGGTAAGGCAGTGGCAGGAACTCTTTTATAAACGGCAATATGTAGCTACACCATTAAGTGGCCCAGATTTTGTAAAGGTGGCTGAGGCGTATGGACTCCCAGCGCTAAGAGTTAAGCATAAGCAGGAAGTAGTGCCAGCCATTGAGCAAGCGATGAATGAGGAGGGCCCTTTCCTTATTGATTTTATGGTAGAACCGGAGGAGAATGTTTATCCTATGGTGCCACCGGGGGCGGCTTTATCTGAGATTATGGAGGAACCTAAGAAAGAGGTAGCAGCATGGCCACGACGAAGCACACCATAGTTGCTGTGGTGGAGGATAAGCCTGGGGTGCTTAACCGGATGGCAAGCGTTTTCCGAAGGCGTGGCTTTAATATTGAAAGTGTTAACGTGATTGAAATTATTAATGCCGAAAGTAGTGAGCTGCCTCGGTTAGTACGCCTCACCATTGTTGTGGCTGGGTCAGCAACTATAATAGAGCAGCTTAGGAAACAGTTAGAAAAGATTGTGGACGTGGTCAAAGTGGCTGATATTACTACAGAAGGTACAGTATAGAACGACCTTAGCTAGAGGGTATGAAAAACCTAAGAAAGAGGTAGCAACATGGCTACTACGAAGCATACCATAATTGCCCTGGTGGAGAATAAGCCTGGGGTGCTTAACCGAATGGTAAGCCTTTTTCGCCGGCGGGGTTTCAACATTGAGAGCCTTGCCGTAGGGCATAGTGAGCTACCCCATTTATCACGTATGACTATCGTTGTGGATGGGGCAGCTACCATGGTAGAACAGGTTAGGAAGCAGTTAGAGAAGATAGTAGATGTGGTCAAGGTAACTGATATTTCCGCAGAAAATGCGGTGACTCGGGAATTAGCCTTGATTAAGGTAAAAGCTACTGCCTCTACTCGGAGCGAAATTATTGAGATTGTTGATATATTCAGGGCAAATATAGTGGATGTGGCGGCTGATTCGGTAACAGTTGAGGTTACTGGTGATGAGGATAAAATAAGTTCCCTGTTTAATCTGCTTCAAGGTTTTGGTATTAAGGAAATGAACCGGACAGGGCGAATAGCTACCACCAGGGGAATGGCGGGGACGCTACCGGTGGCAGAAGGGCTAATTAAGACTGAGACAAAGGACAGGAGACATCCTAAGTCGTTTACTAGGGAATCGGTAGTAAATTAGATAAAGGAGGATAGATTATGGCTAAAATATACTATGATAAGGATGCTGACCTAACTTTGCTTGACGGGAAAGTAATTGGTATTGTTGGTTATGGCAGCCAGGGGCATGCCCACGCTCAAAACCTTCGGGACAGTGGTTGCCAGGTGATAGTGGCGGAAGCTGAGGGAAGCCAGGGATGGAAGGATGCTACTGAGGCTGGCTTCAAGGTATTATCAGCACTTGAAATGGCTAAGGAGGCCGATATCATTGTGATGCTGGCTCCTGACCAGTTGCAGCGAGAAATCTACTATCAATCTGTTGAGAAGGGGTTAGCTAAAGGCAATATACTGATGTTTGCTCATGGTTTTAATATTCACTATGGACAGATAACTCCACCACCTGATGTTGATGTTACCATGATAGCGCCCAAATGCCCCGGCCATATGCTGAGGCAACTTTATACTGAAAAAAAGGGACCACCGGCGATAGTTGCTGTTCACCAGGATACTACAGGTAGAGCAACGGATGTAGCCCTTGCCTACGCCAAGGGCATCGGCTGCAGCCGGGCCGGAGTGATAGAGACCACCTTTGCTGAAGAAACAGAGACTGACCTCTTCGGTGAGCAGACTGTGCTGTGCGGAGGGGTTACTTCTCTGATAAAGGCCGGATTTGAGACACTGGTCGAAGCTGGTTATCAGCCAGAAATAGCTTACTTTGAGGTTCTCCATGAGCTTAAACTTATTATTGACCTGATTTATCAGGGGGGCTTGAGCTATATGCGCTACTCGGTCAGTGATACTGCTGAGTATGGTGACTACACTCGGGGACCACGGGTTATTGATGACATGGTTAAAGACGAGATGGCGCAAATCCTGGCTGAGATTCAGGATGGTAGCTTTGCCAAAGAGTGGATTTTAGAAAATCAGGCTGGTCGCCCGGTCTATAATGCCTTAAAACGCATGGATGAAGAACACCTTATTGAAGAGGTGGGGGCTGAGCTCCGCCAGATGATGCCCTGGCTGAAGGGGTGAGACAAGGGGGGGAAAATGGATAAAGTAATCATCTTTGATACCACATTGCGGGACGGGGAGCAGGCGGCAGGGGGGACACTAAATCTGCAAGAGAAGCTGGAGATAGCCAGGCAACTAGAGAAGCTTGGTGTTGATATTATTGAAGCTGGCTTTCCTGTTAGTTCACCGGGTGATTTTGAGGCAGTTAGACTTATCGCCAAGGAGATTCGCACCCCTGTAATCTGTGGCCTGGCTCGTGCTGTCCCTCAAGATATAGATAGGGCTTGGGAAGCAATTAAAGAGGCTAAGCATCCACGAATACATGTGTTTATCTCGGCTTCGGATATACACCTCGGTTATCAACTTAAGAAGAGTCGTGAGGAGGTCTTGCAGACGGCTCGGGAGATGGTAGCCCGGGCGAAGAACTATACTGAGGACGTTGAGTTTTCACCGATGGATGCCAGCCGGACTGAGCCAGGATACATCTATCAAATCTTAGAAGCCGTCATTGACGCTGGGGCCACTACAGTGAATATTCCTGATACCGTAGGTTATGCTATGCCTGATGAGTTTGGCGGGTTAATTGAAGGTATCTTCCAGAAGGTGCCTAATATTAATCGGGCGGTAGTTAGCGTTCATTGCCATAATGATTTGGGTCTAGCGGTGGCTAATAGTCTGGAATCTCTCCGGCGGGGGGCCAGGCAGGTGGAGTGTACTATTAATGGCATCGGTGAGCGGGCGGGTAATGCTTCCCTTGAAGAAATTGTCATGGCGATTAAAACCCGCCAGGATTTCCTTAATCTGACTACTGGCATTGAAACCAGACAAATCTATAAGACCAGCCGACTGGTAAGCGAGCTAACCGGCTTTACCGTTCAGCCCAATAAGGCGATTGTTGGTGCCAATGCCTTTCGTCACGAATCGGGGATACACCAAGATGGCGTTATCAAGATGCCGATAACCTATGAAATAATGGATCCCAGAACAGTAGGCATACCAGCCTCAAGTTTGGTGCTTGGTAAGCTCAGTGGCCGGCATGCCTTTGCAGAACGGCTGGCAGAGTTAGGTTATAGCTTGAGTGGCGAAGACCTTAACCGAGCTTTTGCCGCGTTTAAGGAACTGGCTGATAAGAAGAGGAAGGTCACCGACAGAGATATTGAATCCCTTGTTGCCGAGGAGCTACGCGCCTCATCTGAAGTCTACCACCTTGACCGTCTCCAGGTATCTTGTGGTGATAGAGGTATTCCCACGGCTGCGGTCAGGTTGGTTACTCCTGATGGTCGGGTTATAGCTGATGCTGCCCTTGGCACCGGTCCGGTGGATGCTGTATGTAAGGCGATTAATAGACTGGTAGACGTGCCTAATGTGCTTACTGAATTTACCGTTAAGTCAGTAACTGAGGGTATTGACGCTATTGGTGAAGTACTGATAAGGATAGAGAGCCAAGGTGTGACCTATACGGGGCGGGGTGCTGATACTGATATAATTGTTTCTAGCGCGAAGGCTTATATAAATGCCCTCAATAGGTTACTGGCAGCTAAGAAGATGGCGGGGTAAGTTTTTGACCGAGGTTCTGAGGTGGGAATTGAACTAGAAATGATTCTGCGTCTCCTGCTGGCAGCAGCCCTGGGGGCGATTATTGGTTACCAGCGAGAGAGAGCCGGCAAACTAGCCGGGCTAAGAACTCACGTCCTTATCTGCGTTGGCGCTGCCCTATTTACCGTAACTTCTATTTACGGCTTTGGTACTGATGACACAGCTAGAGTTGCCGCCGGAGTAGTGGCTGGGATTGGCTTTCTTGGTGCTGGTGCTATTATACGCGGCGGTGAAGGTATTGTGGCTGGATTGACCACGGCAGCTACTATATGGGCGGTAGCGGCCATTGGTCTGGCGGCTGGGGCTGGTCTGTATTTGGTATCAGCGGTTACTGCTGCCATCATATTGATTGTGTTGTTGCTCCCCCATCCCATTCGGTAGGACCCTGTCTTGAGCTTTTAATTCCCGGGTAGTTAATAAAAAGGAGGCTATATTGACATTAGTTGAAAAGATACTGGCTGCTCATACTGATAAAAAGAGAGTAAGCCCTGGCGAATTCATAAGTATCAGGGCAGACCTGATTCTGGCCAATGATATTACTGCCCCGATTGCTATAAAGGAGTTTCAACGAATTGGGGTAAAACAGGTCTTTGACCCCAAAAAGATAGTGATGGTGGCTGACCACTTTGTGCCTAATAA
>CAZQZA010000041.1:0-8761 GCA_964597725.1 uncultured Dehalococcoidales bacterium
CCTGACCACGGTGCTGAAGAGCAAATAGAGCAAAAAAGGTAAGCCGAGCTACATCTACGCCAGGGGTATAAACACCAAAAACGCCACAAGACTCGTGCAATTATTCCTACCTCTTAAGTCGCTTCAACTAACCCTATCATATAAATTATAGCCTATTTCCTAGCTAGCGGTCAATTTATTCCCACAGCTAATCTTAGCACTGAGATTTTAGCCAGCTAACAACCGCGGCCATTGCCTTATCATTTTGCCGTAGCCTGTGCCCGGCTCCATCAACTATGATTATTTGCTTAGGCTCCCCGGTTTGAGCATATAGCCTATAGGTCTCACTTACCTCTACTACCTCATCCTGGCTGCCATGCACCAGTAGTAGTGGTCTGGGGGCAATTCCAGCTACATATTTGATTGGGTTAACCAACCTGAAGTCATTAAGCCAGTCTTGGATAGAATGGGGAAAATCCTTATCTCTTATGGCACCAATGCTGCGAAAGTGTTCAGCAATAGACTGCGGCTCATCAGCCTTGGTAAAGAAGCTGAACTCCGCCGGACAAGCACAAACGACAACACTTGATACTCTATCGTCTTGCGATGCTACATATACTGACACCGCTGCCCCACCGCTAAAGCCAAGTAGTGCTAGATGAGACCTGTCTACCTCAGGTAAAGTCCATAGATAATCAATGATTGCCTTTAGGTCTCTGGTCCAGCCCAGAATGTCAAAATTGCCACCACTAACCCCAGTTCCCCTAAAGTTAAAAATGAGTACGGCAAAGCCTTCATGGCAAATCCTTTCCGCAAGTTCAGGATAGCCTCTATCATTGGGGTCACGGGGGCTACCAGACGGGATACCATGGCAAACACAAACAGTAGGATACTGGCTCTTATCACCAGGTAGGTAAAGTTGACCAAGAATGTCTACGCCGTCTACTTTGAGGGCCACAGCTTTCGGGGACATCATGTCAACCTCAATAGCACAAAAAACTCTCTATTCCCGGAAGCACCAAGAATAGGTGACACCACCAGTCCCCCCAGCCTGAAGCTGTGCTCTGTTACCCAGGTAATAAACCGCCCCAGAACCCTGGCATGCACTATCGGCTGCTTAATCACTCCTCTCTTACCCACCTCGTTGCGCCTTGCCTCAAACTGCGGCTTAAAAAGCACTAGTAGATGGCCGTTATTTTTCAGCAGCTTAGACACTGATGGTATTACCTTCTCTACTGAAATGAAGGACAAATCTATGGTAGCCAGGTTAACCTTTTCCGGCAGGGTGATTGGATAGCGGGCATTTACTCTCTCCAAAGCTACCACTCGTGAATCCTGCCTCAGGCGATAGTCTAGCTGACCATAGCCGACATCTATCGCATAAACTCGGCTTGCCCCTCGCTGGAGCAAGCAATCGGTAAAGCCCCCGGTTGACGCTCCAATATCAGCGACTACCTTAGCTGAGACATCAATCTGGAGCTGGTCAAGGGCGTAGTCAAGCTTAACCCCGCCCCGGCTAACGAAAGGAGGTGGCTCAAGTATAGTGATTGCCACCTCTTCTTTTACCAGACTCCCCGGCTTAATAACCGGTTTCCCCGCCACTACTACCTCTCCAGCCATAATTAGAGCTTGAGCCTTAGTCCGGCTCTCCACCAGCCCTCTCTCTACCAGTAAGCTATCAATTCGCCGTTTGGCCACTGTTTACTACCACTGTACAAAAATAGGAATGCGTGTTAAATTTTGATGTAGCTACCATGCCATTCATTACTCGTCTTAGAACCCAGGCTACTTCCTAAGAATCCCCCTTAAGTAGCTTCCGCAAGGTTCAATAATTATCCGTAGTTATTACCTCGGAAAGGCACTTTACGATTTCTAAAGGATTCTGAGAGCAAGGTTGTGTATTTACCTCCCTCTCTGCTTCTGCTTACCGTTACTACCTCGGTTTCTGTTTTCCTAGCTTCCGTATTGGTATTCCCCTTTTTGTCAGGTATTCCTTGGTCTCAGCAATTGAGTAGGTGCCGTAGTGGAAGATGCTGGCAGCCAGAACTGCATCTGCTTTGCCAGCAACCAGGGCTTTATAGAAGTCTTCCAGAGTGCCGGCACCACCGCTGGCAATAACTGGCACGCTGACTGCTTCCGAGATGGCACGGGTGAGCTCAATGTCATATCCCGCCTGATGCCCATCAGCATCCATACTGGTAAGCAATATTTCCCCGGCACCAAGCTCCACTACCTTTCTTGCCCAACCGATGGCATCAATGCCAGTGGATTTCTGACCACTATAGATATATACTTCCCAGTGCGATTGGTTGCTGTTTTCTAGCCGTTTGGCATCTATGGCGACCACGATGCACTGGCTACCGAATTTATTGGCTCCCTCTGTAATCAGTGTCGGCTTGAGCACAGCAGCAGTGTTTATTGAGACCTTATCTGCCCCGGCCGTAAGCATACGCCGCATATCGTTGATGTTGCGTAGTCCGCCACCTACGGTAAGGGGCATGAAGACCTTCTCAGAAATGCGCTCAACAATGTCCACCATGGCATCACGACCCTCGGGGGTGGCGGTTATGTCCAGGAAGACCAGCTCATCAGCACCCTCTTTATAGTAGAAGCTGGCTAGCTCCACTGGGTCACCAGCATCCCGCAACTCCTCAAAGCTTGTTCCCTTTACCACACGCCCCTCTTTCACATCAAGACAGGGGATAATCCTTTTAGTTAGCATGGCATTCCCTCCGTGCCATCTTGATGAAATTATCATACACCCTGAGCCCGAACTCCCCACTCTTTTCCGGGTGAAATTGAGTCCCAACCAGGTTTCCTCTGGCTATGACACTGCAGAAGGGAAGGCCATATTCTGTCTCACCGGCTACTAGCGATTTATCATCGGGCTCGACGTAGTAACTATGAACGAAGTAGAAGTTGGCGTTATCTGGTATACCGGCAAACACAGGATGAAAACCCCGCTGCTTTACCTGATTCCACCCCATATGGGGAATCTTCAGCCCGGAAGGAAGCTTTCTCACTTGGCCGGGAAAGACATCGAGACACTCATGCCAGCCACCTTCTTCAGTGCCGGTAAACAAAATCTGTAGCCCAATACAAACTCCGAAGAAGGGGCGTCCTTCGGCGATAAACTGACGGATAGGTTCAACCATATCCAGTGCCTTAAGGTTTTGCATGGTATCAGCAGCTGCACCAACACCGGGCAGGATAATCGTCTGGGCACTGAGTACTTCATCAGGGTTGTTGGTTATTTTCGATTGGTAGCCCAGCTTGGTAACAGCATTGACTACGCTGCGTAGATTACCAGCGCCGTAATCAACTATGGTAATCACTCTGTCTTAATCCCTCCCAGGCTATTCACTGTTTATCTATACGTATATTAGCGCTTTAGTGAGGCAATTGGCAACATACTGGAGCATCCGTTTCTGGGGATAGGTCGCTTGGCATCACTTCTTACCTGACCAATTATCCTTCGAAAGAGAGTAGATTTCAACTACCAGGCTATAATTAACAATGGTTGGGTGATATAATAGTGATATATGCTAAGGTAATAAGAGGTTGGCAATGCACGAAGCGATGCTCTACGAAAAGCTAGCCAATTCCAGGGTGCGGTGTCATATCTGCCAGTGGTATTGCAATATAGGTGCGGGCAAGTTTGGTGTCTGCCGAATGTATCACAACCGAGACGGTATCCTGTACAATATGAACTATGCTAAGGCATCGTCAGTAGCTGTTGACCCTATTGAAAAGAAACCCCTCTTCCATTTCTTCCCCGGTAGTCTCGCTTTCTCAATAGGTGGTTGGGGATGCAACTTTCATTGTCAGGACTGTCAGAACTGGGAAATCTCCTGCCCGGCGGTTGATGAGCCATGGCGGGGTTCCCGGGAGGTTCAACCTCAAGCGGCAGTAGAACTGGCCAAACGCTACCAGTGCCAAGGCATTGCCTGGACATATAATGAGCCTACCATATGGTTTGAATATACCTTTGACTCGGCCAAGCTGGCTAAAGATAATGGTCTGTATACTGTCTATGTGACCAATGGCTATATGTCTCCCGAGGCACTGGATGCTATTGGACCCTACTTGGATGCTTGGCGGGTGGATGTTAAGGGTTTTACTGACTCCCTCTACCAAAAGCTAGCCAAGATACCCCGCTGGCGGGGGATTCTCGAGGTTGCCCAACGAGCTAAGCATAAGTGGAATATGCATGTTGAGGTGGTGACTAACATCATACCCACCATGAATGATGATGACCAGCAGCTTGAGGACATTGCTAAATGGATACATGACGAACTGGGTGAGCTAACCCCGTGGCACGTAACCAGATTTTACCCCCAACATCATATGATGGATTTGCCCCCAACCCCGGTAGCTACCCTGGAGCATGCCTATGATATCGGTAAGCAAGCTGGTCTCAAGTTTGTCTATACCGGCAATGTTCCCGGAAATGAGAAAGAGAACACTATCTGCTACTCTTGTGGTAAGTCTCTGATACAGCGGTTTGGCTATCAAACTAAAGTAGTCGGCCTGGAAGGCTCCAAATGCAAGTTCTGCGGGGCAGAACTTAATTTCAAGACATTTGGGTAGAGAGGAGGTCATGATGATTAGGAATCCAGTTGTCGCCGGACAATTTTATCCAGGAGCAGCCTCCCAGCTCAAGGCAATGATTGAGCAGCTGGTTGATGAAAAAGCAGCGAAAGAAGAGGCGATTGGTCTGGTTTCGCCTCACGCCGGGTATATCTATTCGGGCCCAGTAGCCGGGGCCGTACTCTCTAGAATCAACGTTAAAGACACTTTTGTCATCATAGGGCCTAACCATACGGGCCTGGGGAAACCGCTTAGTATCATGACCGAAGGTACCTGGTTGACACCCCTGGGAGAGGTAGAGATAGGTTCCGAGCTCGGCAAGAAGATTTTATCTATATCCAATCACTTGCAGGAAGACCATATTGCCCACCTGCGTGAACATTCCCTTGAGGTTCAGCTCCCATTTTTACAATATTTCAAAAGTGATATTAAGATAGTACCCATCACACTCGCTTACTCTACTGGTTCCATTTATAAGGAAATTGGCAAGGAGCTAGCCCAAGCTATCAAGGAGTTAAATAAAGAGGTGGTCATCGTCGCCTCAAGTGACATGACCCACTATGAGCCACAAGAAATTGCCCAGAAGAAGGACAATCAAGCTATAGAAGCGATATTGGATTTGAATGAGGGCGAACTGTTGCGGCGGGTTGAGGAATTAAATATATCAATGTGTGGCTATGCCCCGGTAGTCAGCCTTATCTCTGCTGCCAAGGAGTTAGGGGCAACTGGAGCCGAACTGGTTAGATACCAGACCAGCGGTGATACCAGTGGTGATTATTCCAGTGTAGTCGGCTATGCCGGAATAATAATAACCAAGAAGGAGATGCACCCGCTGGCAAGACTAGCCCAGGAGACAGTGGAGACTTATGTGAAAGAAGGTAAGATTCCCCAGCTACCAGATGAGCTTACTCCAGAGATGAGGGAGAGGGCTGGGGTCTTTGCTTCCATTCATAAGTTTGATGAGCTACGGGGCTGCATCGGCACTTTTGAGCCCCAGAGAAAGAATATTGCTGAGGAGATTATTGCCAACGCTATCAGCTCAGCCACCAGAGACCCCCGCTTCCCACCCATAGCCCCCAGTGAGCTGAAAGACCTTGAATACAGTGTGGATGTCCTGACCACGCCAGTACCAGTAGAGAGTAAAGACCAGCTAGACCCCAGGAAGTACGGGGTTATCGTGGAGTGTGGTATGCGCAAGGGTCTACTCCTCCCTGACCTTGAGGGAGTGGATACTGTGGACTACCAGATTGATATCTGCCGCCAGAAGGCGGGAATTGCCCCCGACGAGCCAGTAAAGCTCTACCGCTTTGAGGTGAAGAGGTATAAGTAAACAAAGGGGAATTGAAAAAGACAAAATTACGCATAATTAAAATTTGGGGAAACAATTCCTATCTGATTAGCTTTGATTTGTTTTGGTAGTTATGTTAACAAGAGAGTGGGAGTGAGAGTAAAAAGAAAAAAGGAGGTGCACAATGCCAACAAATCAAAAACCGGGGGTTAATGAAGCAAAAGAGTTTCTCGAAATTGCCAAGAACTTTAGGGACTCCAAGGAAATAATCAGAGAAGCCCTCAGTAATTCCTGGGATGCGGGAGCTTCAAAGGTTGCTTTGAAATTTGACTTAATACAAATACCCGGAACTCACAGGAGAAAGATAGTGGTTTCAATTACTGATGACGGCGAAGGAATGAGCAGTACCAAGAGGGGTGAGGCTAACACCAGCGAACTTGAGGATTTTTTTAGTTTGGGTTACTCCAATAAACCCTACGGGTCTATTGGGACAAAGGGTCACGGCACAAAAATATATTACAAAAGTAGCGGGATGTTTGTTGATACGTGGAAAAATGGAAAACACATTCGTGCTGAGACCGAGGTTCCCCCTTGGAAAACCTTAAGGAATGGTATTGTTCCAACGTATAGATATGATGAGGATGTAGCCGATGGAAAAGGCACGACAATAGTTGTAGATGGTTTTGAAGGCAAACAGTACGAATTCGAATTTAACTCACTCACGACGTTAGCTCAGTATATTCAATGGTATACAGTTTTAGGTTCGTTCAGTCAGTATTTTGGTAGCCCTAAGAGGATGGATGTTGAGCTAAAGCCAGCTAACTCCCCAATACCGACCCCTATATCTATTCCCTTTGGCTTCAAATTCCCAAATGAAAACCTCGACCTTGCAAATGGAAGCAGTAAATACTGCAAGCTCTTTGGGCCGAAGACTATTGAGTGTGGGCAGACAGAAGAGGAGAATCCTGTAACAATAAATGTAATTGGAGCTATATTGGGGGAGGAAAACAGGGCATCGGTACCTCATACCTATGAAATGATGGGGCTCTGGTTGTGCAAGGACTTTATCAGGGTAGAGAGAAATAACCTAATAATGGAAGAGGTATTTAAGGGGCAATACTGGTATCGGAATATGCTTATATTTGCTAACTGCCAGCAATTTGATTTAACAGCAAATAGAGATACGGTCAGAAGTGACCAAGAATACGATTTAGCCATAAAAGCTATCAAGAATTTCTTAGATGGTATCAGAGGCGACAAGGATTGGGAAGCCTACAAAGAGGCTAAAAACAAGGAGGAGGAGCAAAAGAAAGAGGAGCAAGAAAAAGAGAGAGAAGCGAGAGAGATCCTGCGCCGCGCGGGAGAGTTAGCAAAGAGATTAAATGAGTACAAAGGTAGACCAGACCTCAATGCGCCCGACCTTGTAAATGCGCCTGTTAAAGAGCCAAGAAGCGAAGCCGAAACTTCTTTACTTCTTCAAGCTATGATCTCGTCCAAGCATTCAGGTATTGACTTTAGAATTGGCGAATATAAAACCTCTATGGGAACGGATTTAATCGTTGAGTGTGTAAGCAAAGGAATACCTTTACTTGCTTTGGTAGAGATTGTTGTTACCCTTGAAAAACTGTTCACATGGTCACACCCACCGGAACGTATCCATAAGGTTGTTTGCTGGGAATTAGGTAAGGTTCAAGAAAAGCAGGCTTTTACTAATGGTGAAGAGGCGAAGCTCACCAAGAAAGGTCATGGTCGCTATCATTTAGATATCGGAGTGGATACAATCGAGGTATATGTACTGCGTGAAATACTGCAAGTATAAGGTCAAGTAATCTTATAACGTCTGGTTGTACGAATACGGGCTTGCAAGATAAGAGTACATCATGAATATGTTTGAACATCAATAATAAAAATAAGGAGGCCATTAGAAAATGGGCACTCTTTCTCCCACACTGGCGGTAAGGAACGTGAAGGAGACAATGTAGGGGTAGATTGAAAGGGATGAAGTTGATAAGAATTATATTAGGGGGTGAACTTTGAAGATAATGGTTGTTGGGGGTGGAGCTAGGGAGCATACCCTGGTCTGGAAGCTGCTCCAGAGTCCTAAAGTTAAGGAAATTTGTGTCGCACCGGGTAACGCTGGTACGGCGCAAATCGCTCAAAATCTTGATATTAACCCAACTGATATTGAGTCGCTGGTTAAGATAGCTCAGGAAAAGAGGATTGACCTTACTGTCGTTGGGCCGGAGGCACCGTTGGCCAATGGCATCGTTGACCAGTTTCTGGTTAGAGGTATGGCTGTTTTTGGTGCGACTAAAGAGGCAACCCGGATAGAATCGAGCAAGGTATTCGCCAAGGAGCTAATGCAGAAGTATAATATCCCCTGCGCCCGAAGCGCCAGCTTTTCGCAATATAGCCAGGCAAAAGAATACCTCCAGCAACAGCCACCCCCAATTGTCATTAAGGCAGATGGGCTGGCCGCCGGCAAAGGGGTAACTGTAGCCGAGACAATCCCGCAAGCTTTAGATGTCCTTTCCAACATTATGGAGTCTAGAATCTTTGGTGCTGCCGGTGACCAGGTGCTGATTGAGCAGTGTTTATCAGGGCGAGAGATGAGCGCCTTCGCTTTTACTGATGCTCATACTGTAATCCCAATGGTGCCAGCATGTGACTATAAGCCAGTTTTTGATGGTGACAAAGGGCCTAATACTGGTGGCATGGGCAGCTATAGCCCACCGTCTTTCTACAGTTCAACATTGGCAAAAACGGTAACCGAAACCATCATGGAACCAGCAGTAAAAGCCATGCACGAAGAGCGAAAACCGTATAAAGGAATCCTTTATGGTGGTTTAATGATTACCAATGACGGACCAAAAGTGTTAGAATTTAATGCCCGGTTTGGTGACC
>CAZQZA010000042.1:0-8613 GCA_964597725.1 uncultured Dehalococcoidales bacterium
AGGAGTGTAGCTCAGTTTGGAAGAGCAGCGGTCTCCAAAACCGCAGGTCGGGGGTTCGAGCCCTCCCACTCCTGCCAGTTTTTAGCTTTGGGGAAGGTCAAATTTCTCCGCCTGCCCCATCTTTTCCTAGTCAGTTGCAAACATCTAGATTTTCTGCCAGCCCCGGCTGCAACACCTCGTCCAGCCGTCTCAGGGCCGCCTGTTGTAAGCCCCCGATAACATGGCTATACGTGTCCAAGGTAAAGGCCACGCTTGAATGACCTAGCATCTCGCTGACTATCTTGGCGTGGGTACCTGCTAGGAGCATTAGACTGGCAAAGGTATGCCTCAGGTCGTGGAAACGTGTGCCAGCCAAGCCCGCCCCCGAGCAATCCTAGCGAAGTTCTGAGTAAGAGTGCCAGGGTTCATAGGGATACCGCTAATATTGCCAAATACCAAGTCATCCTCACTCAAGGGCTTCCCCAGCAATAGAAACTCCACCTGCCTTTCAGTTCTATATTCCCGGAGGTATAGAGCTAAGGAAGGTGACAGGTCAAGCCGCCGCCGGCTGTGTTCACTTTTAGGCTACTTAAACTGACAGACGCCCTTGCGCTTATATAGCACTTGGGTGATGGAAAGCGATGCTGGGTCTAGGCCTAGGTCACGCCACCGTAGCCCTAACAATTCAGCCTGCCTCAAGCCTGTTTTGACTGCTGTATAGCTGTATAAATGATAGGATAATAAGGTGTATCTTTGGCAACACTAAGCAACATTGGAACCTCTTGGGTCATGAGGGTTTTCGTCTTTGGCTTCTTAGCCCGCGGAGGGTCTACCAATTGAGCGGGGTTACGAATTAGTAGTCCCTGCCTGACGGCATAATTCAGCGCCTGAAATAGAACCCGCTGGATATGAAGCACACTTCGGGCAGATAGTGCCATCTCCATCAGACCGCGGCTCTGAGAGGTTACGAGCATAGTATTGTTGAATGTGCTGAGGCTGGAGTTGGGATAGAGGTATCATGCCCAAGTTTGGAATGAGGTGCCCCCTCATAATGGTGTGGTAGCCGTCTAATGTCCGGGTCGAGCAACTCCAATGTTCTCGACATGGCCCAATGGCTACGTCTCCAGCTTGGCATGGGCCAGTATGAAGGCCACCGCCTGATTAGCGAAGAACAGCTTCTTAAAACCCGGGCGAGTCCGATTGAAATCGCCGGGGGAGTAAGCTACGGACTTGGCTGGATGCTCCGGGAATGGGAGGGGCTACCCGTTGTCGAACATGGCGGCAACGTCACCGGATTCTCTAGAGTCATATGATGCAAAGAGGAGTCTATGTCAGTGTGCCTATGAGTATGGTCGGCTCCTTCAGGATGAGGCTAAATTCCAGGAAGAGATTGAGAAGTATGAGGCCAGCGGTTTGAAGGAAGCCGAAGAAATGCTGCCAGAGTGCTACTATCTCTGGGCTCAGCAGCTCTGTGAAGAGCACCAATATGATGAGGCTTTGGAGAAATATGTTATCACCATAGAGGACTACCCTGATTCTGACTGGGCATCGTGGGAAAGGGGGGAAATTCTTAAGCCTGTCCCACCTGAGTATCTTTATGATTATGCCACAGGGCTTGGTGTCAGTGAAAGTGCCTTAAGGATGTATCAGACTATTCTGGACTACCACCCCCAAAGCAGTTACATTGCAGACACTGAAAAAGCAATGGTAGAGATAGGGATAGCCCTGATTATGGGGGAGGAACATGGCACCCTGCCTCCAGCGACCAGTGGGGGCAGCGTCACTGCTGGGGGTACTGCTGTCATTGAACTGAGGAATGGCACTCCTTATACCCTGCTTGTCCTCTTCAAAGGGCCTGATACCAAGGTGGTCTATCTTAAACCTGACCCCGACGCCAAGGAGTATTTTATCTTACCCTATGGAGGGATTACCGAATACACTAAGGAAACGATTAATCTCACACCCGGGGCATACCAAATAGGGGCAATGGTGAGCAAAACCAGCACTGCTCCATGGTATGGTACGGATACTTTCCAGAGCAATGAGCAATACTACGAGATTTTCTACATACGTGTAACCTATGGCTAGGCTGTTCACCAGCAACGAATTGGCTTCAATTATTAGTCTCTGCGGATAGTATCATAAATAGAGGCCACTCTTTCAAACCTGCGAAATGCCTTATCCCGCTCAACCATGGTGAATAAATTAGTCGATGTTACCAATGTGTGAATTTTCTTATTTTGCCTTTGCTCTCGTCACGAATTGACATCAGCTACGAGATGAACACTATCCACTACCTGAAGCTGGCCAAAGTTAACTCCCCTCACCTTTGCTATCCTGATTATCTCATCAAATAGCTCCTCATAGGCCTTTAAGCCAGCATTTTGAATCAGCCGATTCTTAAATAAGGTTAAGGTGGAATGGTCAGGAGCTTTTTCATCAGCACCAAGCCCCAAAAAGAGACCGATGGATAAGCTATCGTTAGCCAGCACCTCTATCATTCTTTCCGAGACATTCCACAGGTAAGAAAGAAGGAGCATCTTTAACATAATGGTGGGGTTATATGGCGCCTGACCTATTTCCCCTTTGCCCCGGTAATAGCCAAGTAGCTTTCTGGTAAACCTATCCCAATCCACAACCTCACTTAGCTTCCTTAAGAAATGGTTTTTTGATACCTTCTGCTCATAAAGGAAGTTACCAAAGAAGGAATCTACACGTTTTTTTACATCTTACCTTTGCCGTGTCTTAGCCCCCTGGGTTTTTGCTTAAGTATAATAGCTTTGAGGCTAGCTGACTAGCTTCGGTACAAACTTTTTTTGAGGCAACGATACCACTTTCGGTAACAATAATTATGATGCAATTCGCGGACTTGACAATTTGCCAGTAGGGGTGGTAAGCTAAGTGCCGAGGCAAGAGAGGATAAGGATAGAAGAAAGCCTCTCCGGCTTAGTTCCAGGGTTTTACCTTTGCCTCTTAACAGTCACGCTGTGGCAGGAGGTGTAAGTTATACGGGGGAGTTCATAATAGTGCTAGCAATAGCAATACCAGTTATCCTTTTCCCTGCGGCGTTCATCTAGTACTTGAGCAGTGGTGGTATTTGGCATGGCACTAAGGAGCATAGCCAAAAGGGAAAGGCTGCCCTAAGTAGAGAGGGAGAGGAGTAGCTTTCGGCCAGATGCTTGGGTGGGGGGTTAAGAGCCCTCCTTTTTGTGGGTGTTCCACTTTGTGTCATAAGCCATAGGAAATTATCTCAGGAAACTGGTTGTGACCAATCTGCTAACAGGGGGAGTTTAATGGAGAAGACACGAACTAATACTTTCGTAGAGGAGGTTAGTGCTGTTCCCGGCGGGGAGGGTGTTCGCCTTTGTATTCAGTGTGGTACTTGTACTGCATCCTGCCCTAGCGCCACTAGATGGGAGTACACGCCTTCAGGTGTCATTGCTATGATTCGGGCGGGAATGCGGGATGAGGTTTTGTCGAGTAGCTCTATGTGGCATTGCCTCTCCTGCTATTTCTGTACAGTGCGCTGCCCCCGCAATGTCAAGCCGACTGAGCTATTTCATATCTTGGAGGGCTTGGCAAGCCAATATGGTTTTAAGGCTAAAGAAACTCCTACCCCAGCTATGTATCGGAGCTTTGTCAGCTCAATTCAGGGTAACGGGCGAGTCCATGAATTTGGGATGATGTTGAGGTTCTACTGGTCAATCAAGTTTCACTTGTTGACTAATCCTTTGGCTACGGTCAAAATGCTGCCCCTCGCTTTGAGGTTATTTCTGCATGGGCGTATGCCCCTGATACCCAAGAAGGTTAAAGGTAAAGACGACTTATCCAGAATCATCCAAAAATTTAGAGAGGTTAGAGGTTACTAATGAAATACTATTCATACTTTCCTGGCTGTTCGGCTGAGGCTACGGCAGTAGGTCTTGGCATTTCAGCTCAGGCTATAGCGAAACCTTTAGACATGGAGTTAATTGAGCTGGAGGACTGGACTTGCTGTGGTTCGACTCCATATGGCTCATTAGATGGGTTAGAGTCGGACGCAGTAGCAGCTCGAAATTTGGCTCTGGCGGAGAAAACAGGGCTTGACCTAGTAACACCTTGCAGTTCCTGCTTTCTGACCTTATCCAAAGCCAATTTACATCTGAAAGAGCACAAGCAATTAATGGAGCAGGTAAATGAGGCTTTGGCCGTTGCCAATCTGGAGTATCACGGGAATGTCCGGGTAAGGCATTTAGTGGAAGTATTGCTCAATGATATTACCCTTCAAGCTATTGCGACCAGAGTTAAGCGACCACTTAATGGGCTTAAGGTAGCCCCTTATTATGGCTGCCAGCTAGTTCGCCCTAACTATGGCTTTGATAACCCAGAGTTTCCGCAGTCTCTCGACCGTTTACTAGAGAGCTTGGGGGCAGAGGCAGTGCCTTACCCACTAAAGACCCATTGTTGTGGAGGCGCATTAGTCATCTCGGAAGAGGATTTAGCTCTAGACCTGATATGTAAATTATTAGCTAATGCGGTGAATAATGGGGCTCAATGCATCACTACCCCCTGCCCGCTGTGCCAGACAAACCTGGATGCCTATCAAAGCAGAGTCAATAGTAAATTCAAAACAAATTTTAAGCTACCTGTTTTGTTCATCACCCAACTGATGGGCGTAGCCTTTGGACTAAATAGCGAGGACCTAGGTTTGAAAACAAATATCGTCTCCCCTCAGAAGGTCTTAGCAGAATATCTCTAAGGAGTAGAGAATGGAGAGAAGAATTGGCGTTTATATCTGTCACTGTGGAACCAATATATCGGGCATCGTTGATGTGGAAAAAGTAGCTGAATTTGCTCGGGGGTTAGACTCGGTAGTTGTTGCTCGCACCTATAAATATATGTGCTCTGACCCAGGGCAAAATCTTATCAAGGATGATATTAAAGAGCATGGACTTAACCGGGTGGTGGTAGCCTCCTGCTCACCGCGGATGCATGAGCCCACTTTTCGCCGTGCTTGTCAGGACGCCGGGCTGAACCAGTATCTATTTGAAATGGCTAACATTCGAGAGCACTGCTCTTGGGTACATGAGGATAAGGATATGGCGACGGAGAAGGCTAAGGCACTGGTCAGTGCCGCAGTAAGACGTGTCTATCACCATGAGCCCCTGGAAACAAAAGAGGTTCCGGTTACTCCGAGTGTCCTGGTTGTCGGTGGCGGTATTGCCGGGATACAAGCAGCTCTTGAGGTGGCTGATTCCGCACACCAGGTTTATTTGGTCGAAAAAGGGCCAAGCATCGGTGGGCATATGGCTATGTTTGATAAGACCTTTCCTACCTTGGACTGTGCCGCCTGTATCCTGACCCCAAAAATGACTACTGTAGGGCAACACCCTTATATCCAGCTTATGAGCTATAGCGAGGTTGAGGATGTATCGGGCTATGTCGGCAATTTCAAGGCTAAAATCAGAAGGAAGACACGTTATGTTGATGAGGTGAAGTGCACCGGCTGTGGTGAATGCTTCAAGATTTGCCCCGTTTCGTTAGATAGTGAGTTTGACGAGGGCTTGAGCAAACGGAAGGCTATCTACATCCCCTTCCCCTACGCCATTCCCAATAAGGCTACAATTGATAAGCAAGGTTACCCACCATGCCGGATTGCCTGTCCGGCTGGTGTCAACGCTCAGGGCTATATTGCTCTTATCTCCGAAGGTAAGTTCAAAGAAGCTCTGGAGGTGGTGCGCAGAACCATGCCCTTTGCTGGAGTCATTGGGCGAGTTTGTACTCATCCCTGTGAACTAGACTGCGAACGGGGGACAGTTGATGAGTCCCTGACCATCCGGACGCTGAAACGATTTATTGCCGATTACGAGCTGAAAGTAGGTAGGGAAAGGGCGACTCCCGTTGAGCGAACGAAGGAGGATGAGGTAGCCATCGTTGGCTCTGGACCTGCCGGTCTGGCTTGTGCCTATGACTTAGTCAGAAAGGGATACCCGGTAACGGTGTTCGAAGCTCTGCCGATGACCGGTGGTTTGCTGCGCTACGGGATTCCTGAATACCGGCTACCCAACAAGGTGCTGGATAACGAGATTGACTACATAAGAGAGCTTGGGGTAGAGATTAAGACAAATTCTCCAGTAAGAGACCTAGAAAAGGTCTTTGAACAGGGATACAAGGCTATCTTCCTCGGTGCTGGGGCTGGTGTGAGCCAGAAGATGGGCATTCCTGGGGAGGACACCAGGGGTGTAATCCATGCCCTTGATTTCTTGAAGCAGGCAAACTCTGGGGCTAAGGTCAGTTTAGGCGACCGGGTAGCAGTTATTGGTGGTGGCAATGCTGCCATTGATGCCGCCAGAGTAGTCTGGCGCCTCGGTGTCAAAGAGGTGACCATCGTCTATCGCCGCTCCCGAGCTGAAATGCCGGCAGCAGTTGAGGAGGTTGATGAGGCAGAGCGTGAGGGCATAAAGCTACACATCCTGGCAGCACCGGTCAGGGTTCTGAGCCAGAACGGTCGACTAACCGGCATAGAGTGTATCCGCATGGAGTTGGGCGAGCCTGATGAGAGTGGACGACGGCGACCAATACCGGTTAAAGGCTCAGAATTTGTTTTGGATGTTGATAACGTGATTATCGCCATTGGGCAGGCAGTAGATAAAGCAGGATTGCCCAAAGAGCTTACCTACACTGCGTGGGGTACCCTCGTAGTAGACCCAGTTACGCTGGAAACAGATATTTCTGGTGTCTTTGCTGGTGGTGATGTGGTCTCTGGTCCCGCCGATGTTATCGTAGCTATTGCTGCCGGCAAAGAAGCCGCTGAAAGTATCGACCGCTACCTAAGCGGAACCGACTTAAGCGAGGGAAGACCAAAACAGGTTATCAAGGCCAAAGAGGTCTCAAAGGAGGGCATCGTCAAAAAGGCTAGAGCTACCATGCCCCTGCTTGAACTGAAACAAAGAGAAGGTTCCTCTGCCGAGGTGGAAGTTGGCTTTGACGAAAAAACAGCCATTGAGGAGGCCAAGCGTTGTTTGAATTGTGCTGCCTGTTCGGAATGCTTGGAGTGCGTAAAAGCCTGTGACGCTGAGGCCATCAATCATGAAATGGAAGACGAGGTTGTTGAGGTTGATGTTGGTTCTATCATCGTTACCACCGGCTTCCAGCAGTTTGACCCCTCGGTTATCTACCAATATGGCTATGGGCGCTATGATAATGTCATCACCGGCCTCCAGTTTGAGAGGCTGTCCAATGCCTCAGGACCCACTGATGGTGCGGTTCTCTTGGCTAATGGGCGGAAGCCGGAGAGCATAGCCATTTTGCACTGTGTTGGTAGCCGCGATGAAAATTACCACAAATACTGCTCACGGGTTTGCTGCATGTACTCGCTGAAATACTCCCATCTGCTAAAAGAGAAAGTCCCTGAGGCAGCTGTCTATCAGCTATATATTGACATGCGCTGCGCCGGTTCAGGCTACGAAGAGTTTTATGAACGGCTACAGGAGGAGGGGGTCAACTTCATACGGGGACGCGCCGGTGAAGTCACCAACATTGCCGAGACTCCTGAGGAAGAGGGTAAGCTGATTGTCCTCTGTGAGGACACCTTAGTTCGCCGCAAGAGACGCCTCCCGGTTGATATGGTCATCATGAGCTGTGCCTTAGAGCCTAGTGCTGACGCTGAACAAGTAGCCAGAACCTTCTCCTTGGGCAGAAAGGCGGATGGTTTCTTCCTTGAGAAGCATCCTAAGCTCGACCCGGTAGCGACCATGACTGACGGTATCTTCATCGCCGGCTGCTGCCAGAGCCCAAAGGACATCCCTGATACCGTGGCTCAGGCGTCAGCCGCTGCCGCCCGGGTAATAGCTATGATTAGCAAAGGCAAGGTTGAGATTGAGGCAACTACGGCCGTCATTGACGAGGAGCTCTGTTCTGGCTGTCGGATATGTAATGAACTCTGTCCATACAGTGCGATTTCCTTCGACGAGGAGAAGAAGATCTCCCAAATTAATGAGGCACTGTGCAAAGGTTGTGGTGTCTGCGTGGCTGCTTGTCCCAGTGGTGCCATTACCGGCAAACACTTTACCACTGAGGAGATTATGGCTGAGATTGAGGGGGTGCTAGTATGAGCTTTGAACCAAAGATTGTGGGCTTTCTGTGCAACTGGTGTTCCTATGCTGGTGCTGACCTTGCCGGC
Organism: uncultured Dehalococcoidales bacterium; assembly: GCA_964597725.1. Taxonomy (GTDB): domain Bacteria; phylum Chloroflexota; class Dehalococcoidia; order Dehalococcoidales; family JAUVZE01; genus CAZNEL01. Next base: position 8,141 of record CAZQZA010000042.1, read on the forward strand.
ACTTCACGGACAAAGTATCCACCCAACCTCAGGGTAATTAGGATAATGTGCTCCGGCAGGGTGGATGAAAGACTGATACTGAAGGCATTCACTGCCGGTGCTGATGGTGTCTTGGTTTGTGGCTGCCACCCTGGAGACTGTCATTACCACAAGGGCAATCTTAGTGCTAGAAGAAGAGTTACCGGCTTGAAACCTTTCCTCGAAGCTGTTGGTGTTGGCGGTGACAGGCTCAGGCTGGAATGGATTTCAGCATCGGAGGCACCGAAGGTGGCTGAGACGGTTAAATCCTTTACTAAGACTATAAAGGAACTCGGTCCCAGCCCATTCAATAGGAGGCAAAATGAGCATTGAGTATGTACCTACGATATGTCCCTACTGCAGTTGTGGTTGTGGCATTTACCTGGTCGTCAAAGACGGTAAGATAATCGGGCAGGAGCCATGGAAGGAGCACCCGATAAATGAAGGGTCAAATT
>CAZQZA010000043.1:0-8438 GCA_964597725.1 uncultured Dehalococcoidales bacterium
TCTACGAGACCTTTGATGATGATGCCAAGACTGTTTCCCGGGAGCTGGAGATTGTCCTCACCTCTAGGGAAATGGGCAAGGGGCATCGTGTACCTCTAGCCGGCATCCCGTATCATGCTCTGGACAACTATCTGGCTAGGCTAATCAATCGCGGTTACAAAGTAGCTATCTGCGAGCAGGTAACCAAGCCCGGTGAGACCAAGGGTTTAGTGCAGCGTGAGGTTGTTCGTTTGGTAACACCGGGCACGGTGGTTGAACCCAGCCTTCTCGACAGTAAGAGCAATAATTACCTAGTCAGCCTGGTTTTGGGTGATGAGGTAGCAGGGCTGGCTTATGTTGACATAACAACCAGCGAATTTGCCACTACTCAGCTCTCTTTAGAACGAGTGGCCACTGAACTGGAACGACTTAGCCCCTCCGAGATTATTACTGCTAAAAGCTCAGATTTATCCGACCTATCACTAACTGTTCCGGTAACTCGTCTTGATGATTACTGGTTTGAGCTAGAGGTATCAAAACAAACGTTGCTCGACCATTTTGACGTAGCTACTCTTGATGGTTATGGCTGTGGTCATCTATTCTTGGCGACACGAGCGGCTGGCGCTATTATCCACTATCTTCAGGAAACGCAGAAGGGGTCTCTGGGACAGATGACACGTCTAACTACTTACTCGGCTGACTCATTTATGGCGCTTGACGAGCAGACCCAGAGAAATCTGGAACTCTTTCGTGGTAGTCACTCAGGGACTGCCGATAGTTCTCTATTGTCAGTTATTGACATAACCAGGACGGCTATGGGGGGCAGATTATTACGGCGGTGGCTGGGTCAACCTCTTCTTGACATAACTGAGCTAGTTAAGCGACAGGACGCCATTGATTGGTTTTTCAGTAATACATTGGTTCGCCACCAGGCTACTGCTTTACTGGGTGAGGTATCTGACCTGGAGCGGCTGATTAATCGGGTGAAGGGTAATATTGCTACTCCCCGTGAGCTAGTGACATTAAGGCGTGGCTTAGAAGCGATACCCAAATTGAGGAAATGCCTAGAGAATGGTGATAGTCCAGTAAACTGGCTGAGGGATGAATTAAAGCCTTGCCCTGAATTTGCTGCCTTGATTGCTGAGGCTATAGTTGACCAACCTCCAGCTGGTTTAGACGAGGGTGGTGTCATCAGGCCGGGATTCTCTCAGGACCTGGATAACCTACGATTGATGTCCAAGAATGCCAAACAGTATCTGGCCAATCTGGAGCGCCAGGAGCGAGAGCGCACCGGGATTAAATCGCTGAAAGTGGGCTTCAATAAGGTCTTTGGTTACTATATTGAGGTATCTAAAGCCAATCTGAGTCAGGTGCCCCAGGACTACATCAGGAAGCAGACTCTGGTTGGTGGCGAACGGTTCTTTACCCCGGAGCTAAAGGAGTATGAGTCGCTGATACTAAATGCTCAGGAGCGGATAGCTGAGCTTGAGTCCAGCTTGTTCTGCCAGGTATGTTATCAGGTAGGGGCTGCCAGCAGGGATATTCTGGCGGTAGCCAATGCTATTGCTAACGTAGATGTCTTTTCCAGCTTAGCTGAGATAGCCGTGCGGTATAGCTATGTCCGACCTAAGCTAACTACAGATAACGAGATAATCATTAGTGAAGGGCGCCACCCGGTGGTGGAGAGGAGCCTGGCTGATGCTAGCTTTGTCCCCAATGGCATTTATTTGTCCAACGATGATGCCCAGCTTATTATCCTCACCGGTCCCAATATGTCAGGCAAGTCAACGTATCTAAGGCAGGTAGCCTTGATTATACTTTTAGCCCAGATTGGCAGCTTTGTCCCTGCCGCTTCAGCAACTATTGGCCTGGTCGACCGTATTTTTACTCGAATTGGAGCTAGAGAGGACATCGCTGCCGGTCAATCTACCTTCATGGTGGAGATGGTGGAGACGGCTAATATCCTGAATAACGCTACCCCACGCTCGCTAATTATCCTTGACGAGATTGGGCGGGGCACCAGCACCTATGACGGACTATCTATCGCCCAGGCTGTGGCCGAGTATATCCATAACCACCCCAGATTGGGGGCGAAGACAGTATTTGCTACCCACTATCATGAACTGATTGACTTAGCCAGTTTCCTACCCCGGGTAAGGAATTTTAATGTAGCGGTAAGCGAGGAGGGTGGGGAGGTCGTCTTTTTATACAAGATTGTGCCCGGTGGTGTTGACCAGAGCTATGGTATTCATGTGGCTAAGCTAGCCGGGCTACCCAAATCAGTGTTGCACCGCTCTCAGGAAGTATTAGAGGAACTAGAAGCGGAGAGCCGGGCGGCAGCTAAGCCTTTACCTAAGAGACGTCGTAAAGAGACAGCTGTTGAGCAGCTAGCATTCTTGGGGCAGAAATCACCGATAGCCGAGGAGCTTGAGAAGCTGGATATTGATTCCCTCACCCCCCTTGAAGCCCTCACTAAGCTCTACGAACTGCAAAAGAAGGCGAGGGAGGGGTAGGGAACTAATAACAAGACAGAATCTAAGGGGATGCGACTTCTCTTTTTTATGCTCTTACCCTTTTACTAAGTAGATGGGTACGAAGGTACCATTCCCAAATTGTGTATCATCCTGATAGCTGTGTTATAATAACCATAGTCCGTGTGTGAACCCCGTTCTGCACTTGTTCCCTTAGTGTGCTAAATGCAGCGTTTGGTCGTTTCTTAGAGCTCTTTTGCGTAGAGGAAGGTGATATGGTAGACAGAATACATAGTAAGAAGATAAAAGTTGGTGAACTTGATATTCACTACTTTACCGGTGGGCAAGGCGATCCACTGGTTGTAATCCATGGTGGTGGTGCTGGTGCTGATTCATGGGTCCAAAATGTGGCTGAGCTCTCCCAACACTATAGAATATATGTTCCAGACCTTCCGGGCTTTGGGCATAGTCAAACGATGGGTGGTGACTATGGTATATCTGAATTTGTGAAGTTCCTAGAAGACTTTACCCATAGCCTAGGGCTCAATCGCTTCCATTTAGTGGGGCATTCCATTGGTGGTGGCATTGCTCTGCGCTACGCACTGAAATTCCCGCATAAAATAAGTAAGCTAGTCCTGGTAAGTAGCATGTACCTGGGAAAAGAAATTGCCTTGTGGGTCAGGTTTCTATCCTCTTCGGTTTTTTTCCGGTCTCTCGGTGTAGCGGCTGTCGCCATCCTAAAGGCGGTTAAATGGCTGGTTGGTTTAGTCTATGCCCCACTTAAATTTGTGAATCCTCTCCCCCAAGCTAAGGTAAATATGGGAAAGGGTCTAACGACGCTCAAGGAGCAGACTACAGTACTGGTAAACCAACTTTCTGAGCTTATGATGCCTACACTGCTGGTATGGGGGGCTAACGATGGCATCGTGCCGGTTAGCCATGCTTATGCTGCCGCCCAGCTAATTCCTGATTGCCAGCTACATGTCTTTGAGGACTGTGGCCATTCTGTCTATAAACAAAGGGTTAAAGAATTTTCCCACCTGCTGACCACGTTCTTGTGCTAAAGCCTCCACTTTTGGCCCTTACCAGGCTCTACGGACTGCAAAAGAAGGCGAAAGAGGGGTAGTTAAACCAGATTTCCAGTCCGCCATGGTGATGCCCAGCGCCACATTATGAAGGATGCTAGTACGAGAATAAAGACTGACACGCCTACAGTAAGTGGGCAGAGCAAAGGGACTCGCCCACCCATATGACGAAGAAATATATAAATGATAGCAAAAGCCCACACCGTTAGAAATATGGCCGGGCTAAAGAACCAAGTGCTTGGTAAGGGTGGTTTTTCAAGCAAACACCTCTCGCACTGAGACTGGGTCAAGAAGCGTATAATTCCTTTGCCACGGCATGTATGCGGGGAGTGTTCATAAAACCAATCCCATGGTGTTTCTAGGTCATTGCTTTCAACATGCCGCATATATTGTTTCCACCTGAAAGCAGCTCGTGAACCAAAACTACCTGCCGAGTGGTGCAATAAACAATACAGAACCCCGACTACGATGATTCCTATCAAAATAGGATAGAATCCGTAAGGAAGGGTTTCTCTCATAGTCTGTGCAGGTAGGGTGAGTACGGTGACGAAAGCAGCAACAAGAATGGACTGAACAATAAGGAATGCCATAGTCCTTTCGCCGAGAGTCCTGAATTCCTGATTATACAGTTGCACCGCTGCATTATAAGAGTCCAATGGTTCCAAGGGTTCTCTTCGTCTTCTTCGTCTCCTAGGTTCTGTATTCATCTTGTAACCTCCTGCTGGAATGTTATCTTTCTATTTACCACATATTCTACCACCTAATATAAGCCCTAGCCATACTAACCGTTCATTAGGGTAGGTTATAGTGGCTCCACCCCTTCAAAAAACAACTCCGCCCTCTCCTTTGAGGTAGATAACCAATCCCTATTGACAAGCTGCCACTGTAACTCTAGAATAGGCATCATACAAGGAGGTGAACCATGAAAAGACCTGACCTGCTAGTGCTGATAGCTGTCTGGATGTTCCTGAGTGCCTTTGGAATATTTATTGGCATAGCTGCTGTATGTTCCGCTTTCTTCTTTGCCTATCCCTGGATGGCGTGGGACGGAATGTGGAACGGGTGGGGTATGTGGGGTATGCCTCAAATGGGGGGCATCGCTTTCATTATGCTAGGTATCGTCGCGCTAGTAATGGTAGCTTACTTTATCCTGGCATTGATGGGTGGCATCGGGCTACTCAGGGGAAGGGAATGGGGGCGGATTTTGAGCATTGTTCATGCTGCCCTTAGTCTGTTTTGGGTTCCGGTTGGAACTGTCATTGGAATACTAATTCTAATATACCTGACAAAGACCGAAGTACAGGAGTATTTCACCGGTTAGTTGCAAAAAAAGTAACGATATAGTCTACCCTGCTTAATGTCAAAGCCCCTTCAAAAAATGGCTTCCCCCTCTCCTTAGCGAAGAAGGGGGGGGGTTAATGAGGTTCACCGTAGTAAAAAATTAGAAACGAGGTTTACACAGAATCTCCTTGACCTTGAGGTCAAAGAAGTTGCGGGTATTGACCGGAGTGAGGACTACCGCGGTATCAGCACCTCGGCCGGTGCCCGCGATAGAGATAATTTCCTCATCGGTGCGTACCGAGCCACTATCAGCCGCCATCAGAGCAATCTCGCAGGCTACCTTCATGCCTTGCCCGAAGATATATAGAGTATTACTAACTATATCTCCGATGACATAAGTATTGAATTTATTGCGCATGGCACGGCTTATGCCGCCAAAGGCATGAGCAGCAGTAAGTATTACTCCACCTTTACTCTCAACTATTTGCCTGTTCTCCTCAGTGCATTCCTGGATGTTGGGCTCGAGAAAGCCGGTAACGTGGGTTACCGCAATTACTTTTAATCCGCTAAAGATTTCCACAGCCTTCACCGCAGTATCGCCATCCGTGGTTGCCACCACTATACTTTTGATACCTAGCTCCTCTGCCCGCTGTTTAGCGATACTCAATACAGCCTCGGTATTCTGGCTGCCTGGCTTTTCAAAATAGATTGTCTTTGATTCCATGGTTATGCCTCCTTGGAAAGTAAATTCGAAACATTCTACCACATTGTCTTAGTTAGGTTCAATGTGGTATAGTTTTGGTAATGGAAGCTGAGATTGAATTTATTGCCTCAGGGGGCATCACTTCGCCGCGGGGCTTTCGTGCTGGTACTACCTGTGCTGGGATAAAGAAAGAGATTAAAGATATCTTAGACCTGGGCATCCTCTTTTCTGAAGTGCCATGTGTGGCTACAGCCTTATTTACCACCAATCGGATTAAGGCAGCACCGGTACTTTGGTGTCAGCAGCAGCTAAAATCGGGGAGGGCGACGGCAATAGTAGTCAATAGCGGCTGTGCCAATGCCTGCACCGGTGAGCAAGGTCTTGCCGATACCAAGGAGATGGCAGAGCTAGTAGCTAAGGGCATGGGGCTTTCCCCTGAGGATGTTTTGGTTGCTAGCACTGGGGTGATTGGTCAACCGTTACCAATGAAAGTTATAAGAGCTGGCATAGAGCAGGTTGTTCTTTCCCCAGACGGTGGACATGAGCTGGCTCGAGCTATAATGACTACTGATACCATTCCCAAGGAAAGAGCGATAACAGTGAGGGTTGGCGAGAGCCAGTTTACTATCGGCGGAGTGGCCAAGGGCTCAGGTATGATTCATCCTAATTTGGCAACGATGCTTTGCTTTCTAACCACTGATGCTGCCGTGGACATTGATTTTCTTAAACTTGCGTTAAAAAAGGCAGTGGACATTTCCTTTAATCTAGTGTCTATAGATGGCGATACCAGCACTAATGATATAGTGCTAATAATGGCTAACGGACTCGCTGAGAACAAGCCTATTTCGCCAGGTAGCCCGCTAGCTGAAGCTTTTCAGCAAACTCTTGACCAGGTCTGCATCTATCTGGCTAAGTGTATTGCCAGGGATGGTGAAGGGGCTAGTCGGCTTATTGAGATTACCGTTAATGGGGCACCTAGCGTAGCTGAGGCGAGGTTAGCCGCTAGGACAGTGGTAAGTTCACCTCTGGTCAAGGCAGCGGTACATGGTAGTGACCCTAATTGGGGGAGGATTATAGCCGCAGTGGGGCGGAGTGGTGTGGAGGTGGTAGAATCAGAAGTCGACCTCTATATTGGGCAGGTTTGTCTGGTAAAGGGTGGTAAGCCTCTACCTTTTGACCGACAGGGTCTGGTTCAGATATTAAGTAAGAGCGAAGTGTGTGTGAGCCTGAATCTTAATTTGGGAAATGGGACAGCCACTGCTTGGGGCTGTGACCTGTCTGAAGAATATGTGACTATTAATAGTCAGTATACCACCTGATACTAAATGGCAGGAGTCGTGATTTTGAGTAACAAGGTGATTGTAGTAAAGATAGGTAGTGTTGCCTTGAGTCCTGAGGATACCAGTATTGATGATATCGTTGCCCTACAGAAGCAGGGTAGGCAAATAATTGTCACCCATGGTGGTGGCAGGCTGATAAGTGAGTGGCTGGGAAAACAGGGTTTAACTACCAGGTTTGTCCATGGTGAGCGCGTAACTGACCAGGCATCGCTTGAGGTGGTCATCGCTGTGCTCGCTGGCCTTGTCAATAAGGAAATCGTGTCCAGTATCCAAAATCGGGGTGGATGGGCAGTAGGCATTAGTGGTATTGATGGTGGTTTGATTCAGGCTAACATCAAGAATGCAGAGTTGGGCTATGTAGGCATTGTGACAAAGGTCAACACCGCACCGCTGGAAATGCTCCTTGAGACCGGCTATATCCCGGTGGTGTCTCCCATTAGTCTTCATCCTGTGCCAGAGGCGCGCGAGATGGGGCTTAATATCAATGCTGATGATGTAGCCGCTGAGATTGCCGCTGCCGTCGGTGCTGAAAGGCTCATCTTTTTGACCGATGTGGTTGGCGTCTGTGACCAATCAGGCAAGTTGCTACCACAGCTATCACCAGACGAAGCCAAGGCTTTGATAGCTTCTGGAGTTGCTTCAGGGGGGATGATTCCTAAGGTTAAAGCTTGCCTAAAAGCCTTGGCTAGCGCTTCAACGGCCTGTATTATAGATGGCAGGCAGCCACGTGCTTTGCTCAGGGAGGTTGAAGAAGGTGGTGGTGGCGGCACGACAATAGTCTTATCATAGGGATGTTAAAATGAGCCAGTGGCAAGAGCTGGAACACAAATACTTTATGAAAACTGTGGAGCGCCTCCCGGTAACCATAGTTAGAGGACAAGGGTCGCGAGTATGGGATGAGAATGGTCAGGAGTACCTGGATTTTGTGGCTGGCTGGGCAGTTAATAGTTTAGGACACTGTCCCCAGGTGGTTGTTGAGGCAGTCGCAGAGCAGGCACGCACACTCATTCAGACTTCAAATCAGTTCTATACTATCCCTCAGATTCAATTAGCGGAGATTTTAGTTCAACATAGCTGCCTAGATAAGGTTTTCTTCTGCAATAGCGGAGCCGAGGCTAACGAAGGAGCAGTGAAGCTAGCGCGGCGATATGGGAAGCGCTACCTGAATGGAGCTTACGAGGTTATTACTACGCTGAGTTCCTTTCACGGTCGAACTTTAGCTATGGTGGCAGCTACCGGGCAGCCGAAGTTTCAACAGCCCTATGTCCCCCTGACTGCAGGTTTTGTCAATGTGGAGTATAATAGTATTGAAGCTATTAAGGAGGCTACTAGCAATCAGACCTGCGCCATCATGTTGGAGCCACTGCAGGGAGAGGGAGGGGTAAACCTGGTTAGCGATAATTATTTAACTGCAGTAAGGGATTGGTGCAACCAAAATGGTATCCTGCTCATTTTGGATGAAATTCAGACCGGCATGGGCCGAACGGGGACATTGTTTGCCTATGAGCAATATGGTATTGAACCTGATATAATGACTCTAGCTAAGGGTTTAGCCAGTGGCATACCAATCGGGGCTATA
>CAZQZA010000044.1:0-8352 GCA_964597725.1 uncultured Dehalococcoidales bacterium
CTTTAATATCCTTCTTGATAAGCTCTTGACCGGGGTCAGAACACATAAACTTATAGTCACGAGCCACTACTACCCCATCCAAGTCCTGAGCAAAGTGGGTAACCTCTCCAACATCAACTGTACCGGCGATATTACTCCCACAATGACAGATATATACACCAATTCTAGGTTCCACGATTAACCTCGCTTAGTCCCTGATGAATCGTGATATAGCTAACGTTTTAGGGCTTTGCAAAGGGCCCCAAATGCCCCTTCAGAACCATCCGCAAAGCCCGTGTTAGGTGACGCGTCTCTTTTCCTGGATTTATTCTCGTCAGCAAAATTCTTTTACTACGGGTGCATGTCATAAAAGGAGGCAAAACTAGCAAACCCAGCTACATACTTGTCGCAAGTTTAATCAACTCTGACGCATCCATCACAGGTACAGACTCAATCTTAAGAATGCCGTTCCAAGCAAAGCTATTTTTGGCCATGATTTTGGGATCAAGGTCAGGGGGTGCGTCAGTTAGCTGAAAAGCTCGCCCGCCGTTTATATCAGCCCAGGTGCCAATCACCTTCTCGCCTTCATGAGCCAGCCCTATAGTTTGTACCCTTTTAATAACCTCATCTCTTTTGTCTGGAGCCCAAGTAAGGATGACCATGGTTAGCATTTTATCCCTCCTTTATTTTGTCGGTTTAGATTTGGCTGTTCCTATTACCTCCAAATTTGACATGCACCCTATCAGGAAAGATATTATCCTTCAATATTATTTTAACGCATTTTGCATAACATAGCCATATATGTAATCCAGCACCTCGCTGGGTGAGACGATATTGGTATTTAATCCCAGGGACTCAGGGGCAATGTCTAGGGCAAGACCAATTAGTTGCGTGACGAACAAAACTGGCAGGTGGTAATTAGTTTTGAACTTGCTATTAACCCGACTCTGATAGGCATCCAGATTGGTCTGGCACAGTGGGCAGGGGGTAGCAATACACTGAGCACCATTCTCCAGGGCGTTATCTAGCAGTTTACGAATTAAACCTAGGGCCAGGTTCTCTTCGGGAATAATTAAAGCGCCACCACAACAGCGAGCCTTTAGCGGGAAATAGACTGCTTCAGCCCCTAGGCACTCCACCAGGCGGTCAAGAGACTCGGGAAACTCAGTATCATCAGTGCCATAATGAGGACGAACTAGCTGACACCCATAGTAGGGGGCTACCTTGAGTCCGTTGAGCCCTCGCTGAACCTTGGTGGCTATAACCTCAGGGGTAATATCATCAACTAAGACGTTCACTAGGTGCCTTATCCGTAGATTCCCGTGGTATGCCAGATTGGCAACAGCTAAAGCCTCGTTCACCTGCACCATTAACTGAGGGTGGTCTATTAGATGTATATGTGCTCGGCATAAGGTTACAAAGCAAGAACTGCAGGGTGTTACTAGGTCAAGCTCTCTTTTCTCGGCCAGAGCTAGATTGCGAGCGGCGACAACGATAGACTCTAACTCATCTAACGAGCCATATGGAGTTGAGCCACAACAAGTCCAGCCCTCAAGCTCAATTAGTTCCATATCCAGGGGCTTGGCTATAGCCTCAACCGAAAGACCCAGCCCGGCTGCCGTAGCCTCAGCCGAACAACCCGGGTAGTAGGTGTAATGTTTCACTAGCTACTTCTAACCTCTCTAAATTTTTGTATAATCCGCACTAAATCCTCTTTACCTTCAACTCTCTTGGGCATTAGCGGCATACGCTTGTGTAGAAGGAGCTTCAAGCCTACCGGCAGCATCTTGAGTGCCACCAGAGGATTAGTTCGTAAATAGAACATGAACATCATGCCAAACTCATGAACTCGTCCGTTACCCTTAATAGAGCCGACAAAGCTGTGATACATAGCCGGGGTACGAGTTCCTTTAACCCTGTAGTCCTGCTCAGTGGCCAGAGATTCTAAGGCATGAGCCAGCTCGGTTGGTTTGACCTGTCGAGGGCAGCGGCAAGAGCACAGGTGGCAGGAAAGGCAAAACCACATAGAATTACTGGATAGGACCTTGTCCCGCATTCCGGCCCGTATCAAGGCAATAATCTTTCGTGGTGGATACTCCATGTGGCTAGCCATAGGGCAGGAGCCGGTGCAAACACCACATTGAATACAAGACAGAATATGTGCACCGCCAGGGGTAGCGGCCACCTCTTCTACAAAGCTCTTCATACCATTCAGATTCTATCATTAAGCTGGTTTGGTTAGCAAACATACACTCCTGTAAGCTACTACCTATTTGATGCCATCATCCCCACCATGATAAACTGTGGGTGTAAAAGAGGTTGTATACATGAGAATACTGGTGACTAACGATGACGGCATATTTGCTGAAGGACTGTGGGCACTGGTTAAGGGACTAAAGAGCATTGCTCAGGTAATAGTTATCGCCCCAATTAGAGAGCAGAGTGCCGTAGGCACTGCTGTTACCCTGAGTCAGCCATTAAGAGTACAAAAAGTGCCATTGATAGTGCCAGAGGTAGAAACCTACTCGGTAGAGGGCACTCCGTCTGATTGCGTTATCCTGGCTTTAGAGAAACTGGTTAAGAGTCAGGTAGACCTGGTTGTTTCTGGTATAAACCACGGGCTGAATCTTGGCGATGATGTTCTTATCTCGGGAACAGTGAGCGCTGCTTTGCAGGGGTACCTACGTGGTTTTCCAGCCTTAGCCATATCAGTAGCCGCGGTGGATAGCCTCTACCTAGATAGTGCGGCTAAACTAGCGACGCTACTCGCTGAGAAGATTGACTCCGGTGTCTTATCTTCCAATATCCTGCTTAATATAAACCTGCCTGATTTGCCCCTGGCCAAAATCAGGGGGGCACAGGTTACTCAGTTAGCCAGCAAAAGTCATATCAACACCGTTGAAGAAGGCAATGATGGGAGACGCCAATACTATTGGCTGGTGCGTCAAAAAACGGATAGGGTTGCTGATAATCAAACTGACATATGGGCAGTGGAGCGGGGGAATATCTCTATCACCCCGCTACATACCAGTTTGCTTAATAGGTCAGCACCGGCTATCCCAGATAACTTGTGTTCTCACCTTCTCCAGGGGTTAAGGCAGCAATAAAGGCTGCACCGTTCTTGGAATAATGATTGAACAAAAAAGGAGGCAAACAAATTGCTGGATATTAAAGAGCTAACTGTAGAAGTAGAAGGCAGGGAAATTCTGCACGATATAAATTTGAGCATAAAAACTGGTGAGACACATGTCCTGTTTGGTCCCAATGGCAGTGGGAAGACAACCCTGATTATGACGATAATGGGCTTCCCCAAATACAAAGTAACTAAAGGCAGCATTGTTTTCAATGACCGGAATATAACCGAGTTAACCCTGGATGAGCGCGCCCGTCTGGGCATTGGTATGTCCTTTCAGCGGCCTCCGGTGGTGCGGGGGGTAAAGACCCGCGATATGGTGGCTGCTTGTCTCAAGGGGCAGGATGGAGAAACTGTCACTCGACTGGCGGAAAGAGCCGACCTGGCAGATTTTCTCGAGCGGGAGGTAAATTATGGGTTCTCCGGAGGGGAATTAAAGCGCTCTGAACTGGTACAGCTAATGGCTCAAAAACCACAACTAGTCTTGTTGGATGAGCCGGAGTCTGGGGTTGACTTGGTGAATATTGCCCTTATTGGCCAGCTTATCAATGAGCTTTTGGAGAAAGATTGCCCGATAGTATCGCGGAAATGCATGGGGTTTATCATTACCCACAGCGGTCACATTCTGGATTATGTTAATGCCCGCACTGGCTATGTCCTGTGTGATGGCAGAATTGGTTGTGAGGCTGACCCCCACGAGATTTTAGCCACCATTAAGGAGGCAGGCTATAAGGAGTGCATCCGATGCATAATAAACCGATGACCTCCGAGACACAGAAAGCAAAAGCCAAGGCAGCGATAACCAAAATGGCTTCCTTTGGTGAGGATATTGATTTAGATAGTTATCTTAGCTCCACTGAGGAACTGCCATATCAAGATGACCCATCACAGCTGCCGCCGCAGACGAAAGAGCAGATGATGCAGGTAGGGGTTGTGTTAGATGATACCCGCCAGCGCTCAGGAACCATTATCCAGATGGACCATTCCGTAATCAATAGCTTCACCGGGCAAGAAGGGATAGAGGTGATGAGTACCAGTCAAGCCCTGGAGAAGCATGACTGGCTAGCGGACTATTGGTGGCAAGCAGTGGCTGTAGATGCGGATAAATATACCGCCCATGTTGAGCTTCATCAAGGCGATGGTTACTTTATTAGAGCTTTGCCTGGTGCCAAGAGCGTCTATCCTGTTCAAGCCTGTCTGTATTTGGCTAAGAACAATCTGGCCCAGAATGTCCATAATATTATTATCGCCGAAGAGAATTCTGAGTTACACATTATCACCGGGTGTGCTACTTCTATCAATGAACCGGGGCTGCACTTGGGGGTTTCTGAGTTCTATGTCAAGAAGGGAGCGAAAATTACCTTTACCATGATACATAGCTGGACACCCAATATAGCAGTGCGTCCCCGGAGCGGAATTATTGTTGAAGAGGGCGGCTTGTTCCTCAGTAACTATGTGGTGATGAAGCCAGTCAAATCATTGCAAATGTATCCTACAGCTAGATGTCTGGGCGAGAAGGCTACTGTTAGGTTTAACAGCATTCTGGTCACACCGCCTGGTTCCTCAATGGATATCGGCTCCAGGGTATTTCTTAATGGTAAGGGGTCTAAGACAGAAATAATATCACGAGCAATTACTACCGGAGGCAGTATTATCGCTCGCGGCTATATAGAGGGCAATGCCCCTGAGGTCAAAGGTCATCTGGAATGCCGTGGGCTAATTTTGCAGGGAGAGGGCATAATCCATGCCATACCTGAGCTTAAGGGTAATCTGGCAGGCATTGACCTATACCATGAAGCGGCGGTGGGTAAGATAGCTGAGGAAGAGGTAGAATACCTGATGGCACGGGGACTAACTCGAACTGAGGCTACCGCTACTATCGTTAGAGGCTTCCTCAAGGTAGATATCGAGGGGCTACCACCGGAGCTTAATGTTGAATTACAGCGGGCTGTTGAAGCCAGTGAACGGGAGCTCATGTAGGGACTAGATTAGCACGTCTCATTGGTAGGAAGAGCCCTGCAGTCTTTTGAGTAGTCAACGACATGTTAAATCACCTACCTTGACAGGGTTTATCCCTGTGTTTATACTACAATTGTCAGACGCAGTAGGTCCTACTATCGCGGCAGAAGGTTTGTTTGCAGTCTCGGATAAGAGAAGACTTGGACGAAATACTTCAAGAGCTATCATCCACAGTAATTTAACTGGGGCATAAAGGTTTGCCGGGATAGTTATGTGCCATACCAATTTTGCTATCTATGTTAATGAGCTGTAGCCAAGCTAGCTATAAGCCAATAGTTTAATGGAAAGGAGGTGAACTCAATGGCAGCCAAGGCTTTTGTTCTGATTGAAACAGCAGTGGGCAAAACTAAGGAAGTGGTTGCTAAAATCGGGCAATTGGAGGGGGTGAAATCGGTTGATCCGGTGACCGGACCCTATGATGTTATTGCTATTATAGAATCAGAGAGCCTGAATGATATTGGTGACCTGGTTACCGGGAAAATCCACCCTATTGCTGGCATTTCTCGAACAGTAACCTGCCTGGCAATATGGACTGACTGAACCCAATCATCTTTTTGGTCTGGGTCTCAATTAGCCAATCGAAGAAGGAGAGGATAAATATGGACTTTAAGTTCAGTGAAGAACAGCAGAAATTTAGGCAGGAAATCCGCGACTTTCTGCAAGAAGAACTGAGACAAGGACTGTGGCAGCCAAGTTGTGATGCCTGGATAATGGGCTTTGACCCAGAGTTCACCAAGCGAGTTGCCCAAAAAGGCTGGATTGGCTTAACCTGGCCCAAAGAGCATGGTGGGCAAGAGCGCTCTTATGTTGACCGGCTCATCATTACCGAAGAGATGCTGCGTTACGGAGCACCAGCCGGTTGCCACTGGTTTGCTGACCGACAAATAGGTGGTGCCATCCTTCTCTATGGTACCGATGAGCAAAAGAAGGAGTTACTGCCCATGATTTTACGGGGTGAAGCCCGTGTTGGCTTGGGAATGAGCGAACCAGAGGCTGGTTCTGACTTGGCTTCGCTTAAAACCCGAGCCGTTGAGGACGGTGATGACTATATAATTGATGGGCAGAAGGTATGGACTAGCGGCGGTAGCCATATGAACTGGATTTACCTGGTAGCCAGAACAGACCAAGAGGCCCCCAAACACAGAGGTATTAGCGAATTCTTTTTTGAAACCAGGTTACCTGGAATTGATGTTCGTCCGATAGTAGATATTACCGGTAGGGTGCATTTTAACGAGATCTTCTTTGATAGCGTGCGTGTTTCTAAGAAATGCCTGATAGGGGAGAAAAACCGCGGCTTTTACCAGATTCTGCACCAGCTGGACTATGAAAGAAGTGGGATGGAGCGACTGATGGCCAATTATCCTCTCTTTGAAGCTCTCATCCAATATGTTAAAGAGACCAAGCGGAACGGGAAGCCGTTATCTGAGGAGCCACTGATTCGCTCGAAACTAGCACAACTTAAAATTGAACTTGAAGTTGGGCGGTTACATATGTATAGGATTGCCCTGGTTATGGATGAAGGGCGTGCCCCAAATTGGGAATCGGCAATGGGTAAGGCGTACGGCACCGCCTTTGAACAACGTTTGGCCAACACGGCGATGGAGATTACCGGACTTTATGGGCAACTATCTCCTGAATCCAAGTGGGCACCTATGCTCGGCATGGCCCATGAATCATATCTGTCATCCAAGGGCTATAGTCTTCAAGCCGGCACCTCAGAAATTCTAAAGAATATTCTGGCTTTGAGAAAGCTGGAGCTACCCACCCAGTAATAATATTCATTCTCCAAAAATGACAAGCGATGAATTATAAGACTAGTAGGAGGCACAATAATGGATTTAGCTCTCTCTGAAGAACAGGAAATGGTTAGAAAAATGGCTCGTGATTTTCTAACCGATAAGTTGCCCAAAACGGTAGTTAAGGAGATGGAGGAGAGCGAGCTGGGCTACTCACCGGAGTTATGGCGAGAAATGGTGGAGCTAGGCTGGGTGGGACTGGTATTACCAGAAAAGTACGGTGGTGGTGGGATGGGCTTCCTTGACCTGGCGGTGCTACTGGAGGAAATAGGGAGGGCTTGTCTGCCTGGCCCTTACTTCTCCACGGTGGTCCTGGGGGGTTTACCCGTTCTTGACGCTGGAAGTGAGGAGCAGAAGCAGAAATACCTGCCCAAGATAGCCAGTGGCGAGACAATCTTTACCCTAGCCTTAACCGAACTCAGTGCTAGGTATGAGGCCGCGGCTATCGAGGTTAAAGCCATCGCTGATAATAATGCCTATATTTTGAATGGCACCAAGCTCTTTGTTCCCGATGCTCACATTGCTGATTATATGCTGGTGGTAGCCAGAACTGATGAAAAATCAAAGGGTGAGGCCGGGATTACCATATTCATAGTAGATGCCAAAAGCCCAGGCATAAGCTACACAGTTTTGAAGACCATTGCCAACGATAAGCTATGTGAGGTGGTCTTCAATCAGGTGAGTGTACCCAAGGAGAACATTTTAGGACAACTAGGCCAAGGCTGGCGTGAGGTACAAAAAATAGTCCAGCGAACGGCAGTAGCCAAGTGCTGTGAGATAGTGGGCTGTGTGCAGCAGGCGTTGGATATGACTGTCGATTATGCCAAGGAAAGAAAGCAGTTTGACCGTCCCATTGGTAGCTTTCAAGTTATTCAGCATTACTGCGCCGATATGGCAACCGATGTTGACGGCGCCAGATTATCGACCTATCAAGCCGCTTGGATGATAAGCGAGGGTCTTCCGTGTACCCTGGAAGTAGCCGTTGCAAAAGCGTGGGCCGGCGAAGCTAGTCAGCGCATTATGGCTCTGGCGCACCAAGTCCACGGTGCCATTGGCTATTCCATAGACCATGATTTACAATTCTATACCAGGCGGGCTAAAGCGGCTGAGGTTACTTTTGGTGATGCCAGTTTCTACCGAGAGGTAGTAGCTCAAGAGATGGGGTTATGATAATCTAGTTCAGCCATAGATTTAAGCCATGGCTTCCAGCTTTGTTATGACTTCATCTATCGTCTGTTGACTGGTGGAAGCGCCAGCAGTTATCCCTATGTAGGGACGGCCTTCAAGCCAGGACGGCTGAATGTCGGCGGCCGTTTCCACTAGGTATGTTTTGGTAGCCGTAGAGCATAACTCGGTAAGGCGATTGGTGTTAGCGCTGTTACGGTCACCAATGACAAGCATCAGGTTAACCCGGTTAGCTAGCTC
>CAZQZA010000045.1:0-8311 GCA_964597725.1 uncultured Dehalococcoidales bacterium
CAGCCGGCGGCTCAGCCAAGCAAGGAAGAAACCGCCGCTTCCAGGCTATCTTACCACTGCGAGGCAAAATACTTAACGTGGAAAAGGCCGCCCCAGATAAAATTTTAGCCCATGAAGAAATCCGGGCTATCATTACTGCTCTGGGAGCTGGCATAGACGATGAATTTGACCTATCCAGGCTACGTTATCACCGGGTCATCCTGATGACTGACGCCGATGTTGATGGCTCTCACATCCGCACCCTGCTGCTTACCTTCTTCTTCCGACACATGGTAGAGCTAATTAACCAAGGACACCTGTTTATTGCCCAACCACCCCTCTACCGCATTAAAGCACCTAAGCATGAACACTGGGTCTATTCCGACCAAGAAAAGGAAGAGATACTGCACACGCTCAAAGAAGCCAAGAAAGTAGAGGTTCAGAGATATAAGGGTTTGGGCGAGATGAGCGCCGAGCAACTGTGGGAAACGACGATGAATCCAGCTACCCGCACCCTGCTGACGGTAGGTATTGATGACGCTACCAAGGCTGACCAAATTTTTCACATACTAATGGGTGGAGAAGTCCCACCCCGCAAAGCCTTCATCCAGGCCCACGCCAAAAGTGTCAGGAACCTGGATATTTAGCGAACCCTAGTGGAGGGGGTGGGCTAGAACCACCCCCTCCTTGTCTAGCTTCACGGTATTTCCGGTAGAGGATTATTCTCTAAGGCAATAGCTATTATGTCCTCTCCGTCCTTACCCACAGCCGAAACCCAGCTATCCCAAACCGGCTGAGATGCCTCCCTCCAGACAAGCCGCTCCGCAGGGCTCAGCGTGTGGACCTCAACCGGAAACTCGGGGAGGTGCTGCTGTATCTGTTGCAGGGCATCTGCGCCCACAAGCTTGGCCGTCTCCAGCATTTCGTCGGCGTAGTCACCGGCCGCCTCGGTGATAATCTGCTGTGTATCTGCGTCCATGTCCTTCCAGACCTTGCTGTTAATACATAAACCTGAGAGTTCCGCAAAGGCATAACCCACGCAGAAGTAGGGGGCAACCTCATAGAGGCACAGTTCCTCATATAGATACGGCGAATGAATTGCCCCGTCTATTTTCCCCCCGTCCAGTGCTTGGTACAGCTCGGCCCCCCATGGGATAAAGACGGAGTGGCCGAGCCATTCCGTTATGGCTTCGGCTGGTATGTTCATGCTACGGATTTTGAGACCGGCGACATCGTCGGGGTGAATAATGGGGTGATCAAGCACCACCTGCTCGTCAGCCATCACGAGCCTGTTGTACAGGTGCGAGAAGGCCGTGGTGGTCCAGCCGAGGACTGTCATGTCCTTGATTTGCTCAGTCATCAGGTCGCCGATCCCGTCCTCTACTGCCGCCATCAGTCCATCCTCGTTGTTGTACAGGAAGGGCAGTTGAGGAGCATCCATAAGACTGGGAGAATCCTGGAGGAACACGCTGTAGATCAGCCCCATCTCGACTGTGCCTTGTCTCACCGCCTCGGCAAGCTCCGGGTTAGGCACCAGGGCGTCTGATGAGTAGACCTTAATCCGAACCGAGCCCTTTGTGCCATCTGCTACTGCCTGGGCGAAATTCTCCAGCGGCTCCATGAAGGGTTCTTCGGGCCCAAACCAGGTCTGCAGACGCAGGGTGGTCACTTCCTTCTCCTTCGCAGGCTCAAGCACTTGCTCCATGTTCACCATCTGGGTCGCAGAACCAGATTGGAACTCTATGATATGTCCATCGGCAGCCCGTTTTGCTATCCTCCCGCCAGCCCAGCCGGTGAGTGGCAAGCCTTCCTTGTCAGTCCACCTCCAGAAAATCTCTACTGTAAAGAATATATGGTCGCCTTCCCAGCGACCCTGGTCACGCAGGTAAACCATCGTAGAATCTACCTCAATCCAACGTTGTTCATGCGGTTTCAGGGGCTCAGTCCAGTATGTTACCACCGGCTCTTCATCCACCCAGTCGACCGAGAAGAGGTCGCCCTCATATATGACTATGCCCTCAAAGTCAAATATGGATATGCGGTCAATGGTGATTTTACTGACACAGTCGGGATTTGTAACAGTGACCGACCCAGCAACTTCAAGGTAAGTTCCGTCCTCTTCAGGGGGAAACACGCCGTAAGCTCCGTGGCCAACAAGCTTCTGTCCGGTCATTGGCTCGTGTCCATTAACCTGGGCATAAGCAAAGCCACCAAGCCCGCCAGCAACCAGCACCACCGCCAAAAGTATGGCTATTATCCTTTTTTTCATTTCCTTCTCCTTTCTAAATGATTTTTAGTTTAGTATTCAGTTGTGTTGCTCCATAAGCACCACCTCCCTAAAATTATTTGCCCCAAAAGAAAAAACCGACCTCTTCAGGTCGGTTTCACTATTGGCTCCCCGTCACCTAAGTGCCCAGTTACGGATGGCGGTTCAAAGCCCCCTGACTACTGGTACAGGGGTTAGCTTGTTTTACTATCTCATTATTTTAGTCGCTCAACCCTTCAAAATCCCTCATATATAAACTATTTTAACCCATATACTAGCGTTGTCAAGATGGCTTATCCTATCTTTACCTTACCATCCGGGGACTATTTTGTGGGAGGGCAACCCCAACTATGGGGTAACATATAGCCTGTGCTCCCTGATATACTTCTCCACCGGCTCGGGGACGAGGTGATGAATGGATAAGCCCTGGGCAACCCAGTCCCTGATTTCTGAGGCACTAATGTCTATCCGGGGTGTCTCAAGCAGGATGGTGCTCTGAGATAAACCAGGGATAGCCGCTTCCAGAGAGTTAAGGTCAGGAGCCGGATAGCCCACCCTGGGGACAGCCACTAAGTGGCACACTTTGACTAGACGGGATGGCGCATGCCACTTCGGCAATTGAACTAAATTATCCCAACCCAAAATGAAAAATAGCTTGTCGCCGGCACCAACTTGACCCTTAAGCTCAGTAATAGTGTCCACCGTATAGGAGGGACCAGCCCGCTCTATCTCCATAGTAGACAGTTTGAAGTAAGGTTTATTGGCAATGGCCAGGCGCACCATCTGGACACGGTGCTCGGCCGGTGAAATATAGTTATTCACCTTCAGCCACGGCTGACCAGCCGGCATGAAAACAACCTCAGCCAAATCTAGCTGGATTCTTGTTGCCTCAGCCACAATGAGATGTCCCACATGAATCGGGTCAAATGTCCCCCCCAGCACTCCGATATTCATTCTATTACCACTCCCATTCTACATCTCCACAGCGAACTTTATCACCCGGCTTAATCCCAGCCTTCTCTAAACTCTTACTAATCCCTAACTTGGCCAGTTGTCTTTTGAGATGCCGGTGCACCTCACGGCTAGTGATATCCATTCTAGACACTATGCGCTCTAGTCCGGGCGCCATCACCACGAAGGTATCTCCTTCCTTATGCACACTGGGAGCAACACTCCGAGGCTGGGGACGAAAGACCTTCTTCAGAACCTTTATATCAGTTTCTTTCCTAGCGGAAATCTCCCTCAGCAACTTTGCCGTTTCCACCATAAGTTCAGTAACGCCCTCCCCAGTTGCTGCCGAAACAAAAAATACAGTAGTTCCAACAGTAGCAAAGGCATCCTTTAGTCCAGCTAATCGTGTTCGCACCTGGGGTAAGTCAATTTTGTTCACTCCTACCAGTTGGGGCTTTTGCTTCAAAGTGGAATCAAATAGACTCAGCTCAGCATTTACCTGTATCATATCCTCCACCGGAGATACCGAGCTACCATCTATTAGGTGAATAAGTATTTTAGTACGCAAAATATGCCGCAGAAAATCATGCCCCAGTCCCCGACCGAGGTGAGCGCCAGCAATTAGCCCTGGAATCTCAGCCAAAACAATGCTTTCCTGCCCCACTTCAACCACACCCAAAATGGGCTCGCGAGTAGTGAAAGGATAGCTAGCAATTTTAGGTTTGGCGGCTGAGGCTGCCGACAGCAAGGTTGACTTACCTACATTGGGGTAACCAATAATACCAACATCGGCAATAAGCCGCAACTCCAATATTATAGACTTTTCCTGCCCAGCCTCTCCTTTCTGGGCAATCTGAGGGGCTTGATTAGTCGACGAAGCAAAATGAATATTACCTAATCCCCCCCTCCCCCCCTTAGCTACCACTACCTGCTGCCCGGGCTGCTCCAAATCATCAATGAGAGCATCACCGCCTATCTGTGTCTTACATAAGAGCACAGTCCCCACTGGTACCAGTAAGACCAGGTTTTCCCCCTTCTTGCCATGCTGCCGTTTACCCTTACCATCGCTGCCATCAGCCGCCCGATAAAATCTCTTTTGCGTAAATACACGCAGGCTAGTAACCGCTGGTTCAGCCCTGACAATCACATCTCCGCCATCCCCACCATCACCACCATCAGGACCACCAAAGGGAACAAACTTCTCCCGTCGGAAGCTTACCACTCCATTCCCGCCATCACCCGCCTTAATTAGTATCTCTGCCCGGTCAAACATTCTCGTCCAACTCTATATTACGTTTCTTCTAAAAAACTATTGTTGATAACTTTATATTCTTATCTAATATCTTGTTTAGAATAATAGTAATACTAATTATAATACTATGGGTTAGTAAAAAGCTATGGTGACAGCTTAAAGGTAGGTTAAAGGTTAAAAAACAGAGCTAACCTAATTGAGAGTTAACAAAAGATTTCGGGACTTATTAAAAAGGGAGGGTCAGTTATGCAAAATCCCCAGCTTTTGGGGTAAGTTAACTTATCGAAAAGTGTCAGTGGTGGGGAAAAAGGAAGTTTGTTGGTAATTCTATCCTTTCCTTCGGGGATATATTTTATGCTCAATATCCAAGATTTTCCGTCGTAGATAGGAGCTGGCATCAATATCACTGGCTATTTTTTCACAAGCATGGCTAACTGTTGACGGGTTTTTGCCCCCTAGTGCCTGGCCAGTCTCTACCAGTGATGCTTTGGTTGCCTGCCGGATAAGATACATGGCTACCTGTCGGGCTAAGGCAGTTTCCTTATCTTTTTTTCGGCTCTTTAGAGCTTCAGGCGTTAGCTGAAAGCTGCTAGCTACCACCTCTAAGACTAGATCAGGAGTAATGGAAGCCGTCTTGGGCTGCTTACTAGCTATATCCTCATGGGCTCGGGCAGCTAATTCAGGAGTAAACGGTGCCCTAGTTAGCTTGGCATAAGCTACAACCCGGTTGAGGCAACCTTCCAGTTCTCTGATGTTTTGATAAGCCCGCTGAGCCATATATTCCAGTACTTCTAAGGGGATTTCTGCCTCCTTTTGTTTGGCTTTGGCTTGCAAAAGGGCTAGGCGCGTGTTTGGATCAGGTGGTTGAACCTCAGCAATTAGTCCCCATTCGAGGCGCGAGCGTAGCTGGTCATGTAAGAGAGGCATAGCTTTTGGTAGGCAGTTACAGGTAATGACTATCTGACGATTAGCAATGTGGAGCTCGTCAAAGGTATGAAAAAAACTTTCTTCGGTCTGTCCCTTACCGCTGATAAAGTAGAAATCATCAATGAGCAGCATATTAACAGTTCTAAACTTTTTACGGAACTCTGCGGTTTTTCTCTCCTGAATAGCAGTGATGAACTCATTGGTAAATTGCTCGGCGCTGACATAGAGTACCTGATAATGGTTGGCTTGCGCCACATGCCCAATGGCATGTAGCAAATGTGTCTTACCTAATCCTACCCCCCCATATATAAATAGTGGATTATAGCTACGTCCCGGGTTTTGGGCTACCCCAAGGGCAGCGGCATAAGCTAACTGGTTACAGTTACCCACAATAAAAGAATCGAAGGTATATTTAGGATTGAAGCTGGGGAGGCTGGTTTGCCCGGCAGTAGGTGTTTCCCCGCGGGTACCGGAGCTACCTAGTGGATTTTGATACCTACCGTCTACTTGGAAAAGGACATTGAGATTATAACAGGTAATGCCAATGAGCGTTTTTTCGATTAAAGAGCGTTGGTTCTGGTCTAAATATTCAGCGACAAAGGTGTTGGGCACACCGACCACAAATTGATTATCCTGGAAACTTAAGCCAACTGTTTTTCCCAGCCAAGTCTTGTAGTTTGGCTGGCTGACTTGGAGTTGTAACTCACCCAAGGCGGCTTCCCAGATTTCTTGAGCAGACCTATCTCCCACCAATTACTCCCCCTGTTGTTTGACCGATTTAACTCCTTAGCTTTAGCAAGTTTATATAAATCAAAGCACCCTTTTAATTGGGTGACTGAGGAATATAGCGGGCTGGGGAGGCTTGAGGGAAGAAAGTCAAGAGCGACAATACCCATAATATCAGCAAGCTTATATCGTGGCAAGGGTTTTGACAATGATTTTCGGTCATTTTTAATCCCTGTTTTCTCTTGTAAGGTCTATCAGGCTTGCTTTTTCCCCCAATATTAAGCTTATAGATATGAGATGCCAGTTGTCATTAAATTTTCCTAGATGCCCGCTTATGTATAAGAGATGATAGCAACGACTTATCTTATTGGCAAGTTTCTTGACAATAATTGCTAGCCGTTTTTAATTTCTTCTTGTCCTTACCAGGTCTTATAAGCTTGTTTTTTCACTCAATATTTACCATGCTAGATATAAAGTGGCTGGTTGTTGGGAAACTGTTTTAATGCTAGAATTTAGTAGCGGGAGGCTTAGATTGCGAATTGTTTTTATGGGTACCTCTGATTTTGCTGTTCCCCCTCTAGAACATCTGGTTCTTAACCAATATCAGGTGGTTGCTGTCTATACTCAGCCTGATAAGCCAGCGGGCAGGGGGCGTTCTTTAGCCACTCCTCCAGTGAAAAGGGCAGCCCTAACCTGGAACCTGCCGGTAGAGCAGCCGCTCAGTTTAAAGAAGGCCGAGGTGGTGGAGGAGCTAGCCGGGTTTCACCCTGATGTTATCGTGGTGGCTGCCTTTGGTCAGATTCTGCCGCAGGCGGTTTTGGAGATTCCCCGCTATGGGTGCATTAATGTTCATCCCTCTCTGCTGCCTAGATGGCGAGGCGCCTCACCGGTGACGGCAGCTATTCTGGCAGGAGATGAGTTTACCGGAGTTAGCATTATGCTGTTGGACAGGGGTATGGACACGGGTCCTGTAATAGCCAGAGCCCAGATTCCTATTGCGGCGCAGGATACCACCGGCTCGCTTACTGCTAAGTTAGCCCAGATAGCAGCTGGGTTGCTTCAGGAAGTCCTGGTTGGCTGTTTACGGGGTGAGCTTAATCCCCAACCCCAGGATGAAGCCAAAGCTACCTACTGTAGCCAAATCTCCAAGGAGGAAGGTGAGATTGACTGGCAGATGCCGGCGATAGACATCTGGCGACGGGTGCGCGCCTTCCAGCCCTGGCCAGGGTGTTACACTAGGTGGAGGGGAAAACGGCTTGAGATTATTGAGGTGGTGCCTATGCCTGTGCCTGAGGAAACAACCTTTGACCCTGGGCGGGTAGTAGCTTTGACATCAACTACAGGAGAGCCAAAGACTGCATTTGGAGTACACACTGGTGATGGAATTTTGGAGGTAGTAAGGGTGCAACTGGAGGGGAAGCGGGCTATGACTGCGGCTGAGTTTTTGCGAGGACAAAGGGACTTCATCGGGGCAAGACTACCATCAAGCTAAGTCGAGACTTGTGTGAAAAAGGAGGCTATTTTGTCTTTGCCGAAGAACTTAAGCCAATTTGCCACTCTGGTGGATATTATAGCTCAATTACGTGCCCCTGATGGTTGCCCTTGGGACAGGAAGCAGACGCATTCCTCATTGCGGGAGAACCTGTTGGAGGAGTGCTATGAAGTACTGGGGGCGCTTGATGAGGGGGATAGAGATAAGCTCTGTGCTGAGCTGGGCGACCTCTTGATGCAGATTGTCCTTCATGCTCAGATTGCTGCCGAAGCTGGGGAGTTTGAGCTGGGGGATGTCATCAGGGGTATCAATGCCAAGGTGATTCACCGCCACCCCCATATCTTTGGCTCAGTGAAGGTGAAGGATGCCGAGGCAGTGGCGTTTAATTGGGAGGTTTTAAAACAGGAAGAGAGGGAAGCTGGTATCTCTATACTGGATAGCGTGCCCAAACAGATGCCAGCCCTGGGTTATAGCCAGTCAATTCAGCGTCGGGTAGCCGGGGTTGGCTTTGACTGGAAGGATGTTGACGGCGTTATTGATAAGCTGGCGGAGGAGGTTAGTGAGTTTAAGCGGGCTTCAGACCAGCAGCAGAGGTCTAATGAGTTTGGTGATTTACTATTTACCCTGGCAAATTTTGCCCGGCGGCTGGACATTGATTTGGAAGCAGCACTCAGGGAAGCAAACCAGCGGTTTTACCACCGCTTTACCTATATGGAAG
>CAZQZA010000046.1:0-8159 GCA_964597725.1 uncultured Dehalococcoidales bacterium
CGCTATGCTCAGGAGACCGAGCGGGTTACCTTCTCCGAGTTTTCCGTAGAATTCCAGGGAGAGCATGATAATTACACCACTAGCTACCAAGATGGCAAATGGCATTGTTCGTGTCATTTTTTCTCAAGCTGGGGGCTTTGTAGCCACACCATGGCACTAGGGAGAATCTTGGGCAATATGCTACCTAAAGAAGCCCAGACGACACAGCTTGATGATAATCCGTAACCCTATCCAAGAATACAGTCCAGACGAAATTGAAAACCACAGAGGGGAAGTATGCCATGTCTTGTTATTTTCGCCACTTAAAGGACGTTCTGGAGGAAGCCAACATCGAGGTTACCCCTGCCAATAGAAAACAAGTTGACTAAGCCATTCACCAAATAGTTGGGGTAACTTACAAACACTGCCCTGAGGCCTGGAAAAGGCTAAAACAGCAACTAACTGGCGATGAGGAGAAGCGGCAAGAGTTCATCAGCCAGTTAAAATTGGCTCTATAAACTGCCTCTACTTACCTGCTCAATCGCCTCGGCTACCACAAATAACGAACCGGCAACGCAGATAAGGTCTCTCTCCCCAGCCAGAGCCAGAGCTTCAGACAACGCCGATGGAACATTGTCCACAACCTGAGCTTCTACGCCTTGCTTGGTAAACTCGGCAACGATTGCCGCCAGTGCCATAGGCCGAGGGTGGTGAGAGCGGGTAACAATGACTTTGTTAAACAGAGGCACTAACTGCGAGGCCATGCCGGCTATATCTTTGTCATCCGATGCCCCGATAACCAAGATAGCCCGGTCAAAGTCAAAGTACTGCTCTAGAGACTCTCTTAGTCTTCGGGCAGCATCCGGATTGTGGGCACCATCAACCACGATAAAGGGATGATGACCAATAATCTGGAGGCGCCCCAGCCAGCTTACCTGCGCTAGACCATTAGTGATACTGTCCCGAGAAATATTAGAGCCCTTCCCGGCCAAAACTTCTAGGGCAACCACTGCGGTAGCCGCATTGGTTAGCTGGTGCTGACCCAGAAGTGGAATGGATAGTTCATAATTACCCAGCCTTCCTGTCACATGAAATCGCTGCTGGTTAGTGTCGAAGCCAAGGCTCTGCCAGGTGACATCACTACCTACCTTAATTAACTGTGCCCCACACCTGAGACAAGTTTCTTCTATTACCCGAGCTGCTTCATCAAGTTGGGGAGAAGTCACCACCACACTTGCAGGTTTGATAATGCCCACCTTCTCAGCCGTAATTTCAGCCAGAGAATTGCCGAGCACCTCAGTATGGTCAAGGCTAATAGAGGTGATAATGCTAATCTCAGGTGTAATCACATTGGTGGCATCAAACTTTCCCCCCATCCCCACCTCCAGCACCTGGAAATCCACCCCCCTTGCGGCAAAGTGGGCAAAGGCTAACGTCGTTAGCAACTCAAAGGTAGTCAACCGACCGTAGGTAGCTTCCCGGTTCACTGCCTCAACCTCTGGCTTTAACTTCTCCGCCAGAGCAGCCAACTCCGTTTCTGAAATTAACTCTCTATCGACTCTGATGCGCTCTCTCCAAGTATGCAGATGAGGCGAGGTGTAGAGCCCAGTGGTAAAACCTGAAGTAGTAAGGACTGAGGCTATCATGGCCGCTACGCTTCCCTTGCCGTTGGTGCCGGCAATATGAACTGACCTTGCTTTTAAATGGGGATTGCCTAGCCGAGACAGTAGCTCCTCGACTCGCCTAAGGTCATAATTAGCCGCCGTGTGTGCCAGCCGGGGCACTATTTCATAGTCAGTATAGCTGGATAGGTAGTCTATAGCCTGCTGATAATCCATTCTCAGCAACCTTTTTCCGATACAATTACCATGAATATTCTACCACTTGACGCTCATCTATAGCCACTGGTATTATCATCTTACCACGAATTGAAGCTAACCTCAGGAGGTGCCAAATGAACTTCATGGAAAAACTAATAGCTGCCAGTCAGAAAAATAAGAGCCTGCTCTGCGTTGGGCTTGACCCAGACCCAAGGCTGATGTCAGACAAGATAGGTATCTTTGAATTCAACAAGGCAATCATTGACGCTACCTCTGACCTGGTGTGTGCCTATAAACCAAACTTTGCCTTCTACGAAGCTCTAGGCAATGAGGGACTTGATGCCCTGAGGCAAACCGTTAAGCATATACCAGATAATATACCAGTAATAGGAGATGCCAAGCGAGGCGATATAGGCAATACGGCTAAGGCTTACGCCAAGACTATTTTCTCTGACTTTAACTTTGATGCCACTACAGTGAACCCCTATCTTGGGTTCGATTCAATAGAGCCCTTCATCCAATACCACGACAAAGGAGTATTTATCCTGTGCCGGACGTCAAATGCCGGTGCGGTTGATTTTCAGGCACTACGCTGCGTGGAACATGACCGCCCCTTATTTGAGGTAGTAGCTCTGAAAGCCAGCGAGTGGAATGTACATGGCAATATAGGGCTGGTTGTCGGCGCTACCTACCCTGAAGAACTAAAGTTGATTCGGCAGGACCACCCTGATATGCTGCTTCTGATACCGGGCATTGGCGCTCAGGGGGGAGACCTGGAGCTGACCGTTCGCTACGGAGTTGATGCCCAAGGGGAGAGAGCCATCATCAACTCGTCACGGCAAATTATATATGCTTCACGAGAAAAGGATTTCGCCGAAGCGGCACGGAAAGCTGCCTCTGAACTAAGAGAGCAGATTAACACTTGTTTACCCCAAAAAGGATAGTCCTAGAATGGTTATGGAGATAAAACTAGGGGATGTGGTTCGCCTCAAAAAGAAACACCCTTGCGGCAGCTATGAGTGGCAGGTGGTTAGACTCGGCGCTGATATCGGCATTAAATGTCTCAAATGCCAGCGTCGTGTCCTCCTGGAACGAAGCGTCTTTGAGCGCCGGGTTAGAGAATTTATCTCACGGGGGCAGTGATGGCTCGGCGGATTATGCATATTGACCTTGATGCTTTCTTTGTCTCCGTAGAGCAGACGCTGCATCCGGAGCTTAAAGGTAAGCCAGTGGTGGTTGGCGGCAGACCGGATAGGCGTGGGGTAGTTGCCTCTGCCTCATATGAAGCTCGGGTTTTTGGACTACACGCCGGAATGCCTCTAACTACCGCCCGCCGTCTTTGCCCCCAAGCTATATTCATAGAAGGCAGCTTTCCTAGGTATCGTGAGGCTTCACACATGTTCATGACTATTCTGGCTGATTTTTCTCCCTATTTGGAACCCGTCGGTCTTGATGAGGCATATCTGGATGTAACTGGTTTTGAATCTATTCATGGCTCCATTCACCAGATGGTGGTAGCTATAAAGCAGCGAATTAAGGACGAAGTAGGACTCCCTTCTTCGGTAGGCATCGCTGGCTGTAAGGTAGTCGCTAAGATTGCCGCTGACTTATCCAAGCCCGACGGGTTACTAGAAATAGCCGCCGGGGAGGAGCGCTCTTTCCTGGCACCCTTACCGATAGCCAAACTACCCGGCATAGGCAAGAAGACAGAGACAGTACTAAATGGCTTGGGTGTCAAAACTATAGGCAAATTAGCTAACATGCCTCTAAGCGCCCTAAGGAGCCATCTTGGTGTGTTTGGTGAGCTTCTGCATCGCTATGCCAATGGCATTGATGATAGAAAGGTAGAGCCTCCTGGCGCCGCCAAGTCCATCAGTCGAGAGACCACTTTTGGGCAAGATACCCGAGACCGCTCCCTGCTCAAGGCAACGCTTGATTACCTTAGTGAGCGGGTTGGTGGCGAGCTACGTCAAGAAGGCAGGCAAGCTCGATGTGTAACCTTAAAGCTCAGATACACCGATTTCTCCACTATCACCCGCCGCCACACGTTGGTAAAAGCCACTGACGCTGACCAGAACATATTCAACACTGGACTAAAGCTGCTGACCAAAGCCTTGTCTCAAGAAAAGCAACCGGTGCGTCTCATTGGCATCGGGGTAGCAAACCTGACTGAACCGGGCAGGCAATTAGACATGCTAGACACATCAGCCCAAAGACTGGAACAATTAAACAAAGCTATTGACCGCATCCGCAAGAAATACGGCTTTACTGCCATCCAAACAGGAAGAACCCTACTATTAAAGGACATTTTCCCCGAAAGCGATGACGGCTACACACTACACACACCGAGCTTGTCGAGGTAGGCAAATCAACCGATTTTGGGCTAAGTATTGGTATCTGTAGTTTGTTGCAGTTTGAATTTCCCTATTACTTCTGCATGTATAAAGTGGATAAAATCTACTATCACTTTTGCGACATTCTCAACATACTTGGCATCAGTTTTTATCTTCTCGCCTCTATTGGGATATCCTGTTTTTGAACAATAGACATCGTTTGTTGTAGCTTTATTGTGAATTATCAAATTTCGTCTATAGCTAGCCTCACGTAGAGCAATCCAGCCAGAGAAATCTTGTGGTAGCATCACGCCTAGCCGACTTTGAAAATATGCAGCAACTTCGTCTATGTTCATGTAGGAAACTACATTCACCTCCTTCTCAGCAAGGCCGTCTATCAAGCCCTCTAGTGAGTCACATGACACAGCCTCTTCAAATGTTATCGTTTTACTACTCTTGAGCATTGCAGGGCGGTGCATGAATATAGTCTTCAGGTAGTCTTTTACAAAGGCTTCCTGAAATGAAATCAGATATACCAAAGACATTTCTAACAAAAAACGGGTATGCTGGTCTGGAAGAAATTCCCTTTTAACGAGGGACACAAAAAACCTGTCCACCTTCTCTGACTTAAGCGTTACAGATAATTGACCAGCAGGTTGGGTTTCCATCATCTGTGCCGCCTCTGTGCAGAACTGTACTAGACGCTCCAAATCTGGCTTGTCTTCCTTACCAAACCGTGGCACCCTTGGCTTTAGCTTCTTTCGCCGTTGTAGGCTGCTCGCAGTCTCATGTGCAAAAATGCCAACCATATTCACATCATAAACAAACCTGTCTCGAATAGAGTCGAGGATATCCACTAGCGTTGGCTTGTTGTTTTTCATAGACACCTTGACACCCCACGCTGGTAAAACTTTGGCTTTAGCGGTTAATTATTGACTCCATTTCCTCCACAAACCAGAGGGGGTATGTATTTGGGGGCATTAAGTCAATTATACCGCTTAGCTCCGTTTGAATCCAGCCTTTATAAAAAGTAACACTACTTTGCTCTAAACTACTCCATATCCAGAAGCCTCTTCTCGCCCTCTATTTTCTGGAAGTCGGTTATGTCCTGGGTAACCTCAAGAATGCCGATATACTTGCCTGCCTTATCCTTAACCGGAAAATACCTGATATATATCTTGCGCCCCTTAAGGTCAATCCAGAATTCGGCTACATCTCTCTTGCCAGATTTTAATTCGCTTACTACCTGCTCTACCTTGTACAGGTTTTTCTGCGGATGGCAGTCCTGCACCTTTCTGCCTATCACCGCCGGAGTACGTCTAAATATCCTCTCGTCACCCTTACTGTAATACCTGACGGTATCATTGGCATCGACAAATGATACCTCTACTGGCAGTGTGTCAAAGATAGCCTCCAGTGTCTCCGTGGAAAATTTTTCTAGCATAGCTCACCTCCAATCCGATGTTACCTAAATATATACCACTTAGCCCAATTTAAATCTATCTCCTTAACCTGTTTAGCCGATTAAGGGTCTCGTTCTTCTCTCTAATACCGAGCTTGGTTTTACGGATGGCTTTACTTAGAAGCTCAATTGACTGGTCGTAGGTCTTTCTATCCACCGGGTAGGGAATACCGTCCTTGCCGCCGTGGGCAAAACTGTAGCGGGCGGGGTCTCGGTAGCTGGGGGCCACGCCGTAGACCAGCTCCGAAATCAGGCTCAGGGCACGAATAGTTTTTGGGCCGACTCCCCTTAATCCCAGCAGTTGTTCAAAGTCAGACGGCTGGCGCTCGTAGGTACTCAAGAGAATCTTACTCAGGCTATCGGGGTGGAGGTCACTAACACCAATGGGGTGGTAGGGAGGCAAGTTTAGGGTCTTGAGCCTTTTGAGGTCGGCTAAGATGTCCGGCGGTTTTTGCTGAGTAGCAATATCAGTGATGGAGGTGCGGGCGGGATCGCTTTCGCTGGCTACTAAGTTCAACACCTGGCCCCTTGCCTCAGATAAGATGGCAGAGTGGGGCTCATTAACAAAGCTGCTCACCGCCTCTCCCAACCAGTGGTAACGGCGGGCATAGCGGTTAACTTCATTCATACCCTGTTGAATCACTGTCCACGAGCCACTGGGGGTAAAGAGAAAGGTGTGGTGGTAGAGCTGGTAACCATCCTGGATGGCGGCGCTATCTACCTTGGCCGACATGCGGCTGGCATATACCAGCGGCGTCGGGTCTAGTGAGATTTTGTCCCCCCAGACCTCTATTTCCGATGGAGTTTGCCGTGAAGTCCTGCCTTTGCCGCCAGCGATAAACAAACCCAGGTCTGGTTCCAGTCCCTTTATTCCCTCCTTAAGAGCACCACACAGGGTAGTGGTAACGCCACTGGAGTGCCAGTCAAAGCCGAGGATGCAGCCGAGGGCTTGAAACCAGTAAGGGTCGGATAGCCGCTTCAGCATCTCTTCAGCGCCGAAGTCAGCCACAATAGCAATGGTAATTTCTCGGGCTAGCTTGACCATGCGGTCAAACAGCCAGCGTGGCGCCTTGCCATAGTGGAGGGGAAGATTGGCGATACCAGTTCTGGTAGCTGGCATACCCTACCTCAATTAGAGACCACAGCTAGCGCAGCTACTGGCGCTACAGCTGGAACAGGAGTTCCCGCTTATGGGAGCAGTCAACCCACTCTCATCCTTAGTGCGCGAGCAGAATGTGGATAATATTCGTTCCGCTTTATTGTGGCAATGGGGACAGGAAACTTCGTCACTAGCCTGATTCAGCAGTCGAAGCAACTCAAATGTTAGATTACAATTAGAGCAATTATACTCGTATATTGGCATTTTTCTTTCCTCTATGGTTAGTTTAAGCCATTTTTAGCTGGCAAGTCAAGCTTCCCAGGCTAGCTCACCACCAATAATGGTCATCTCCACCCGTATGTCTTTTATCTGCTCCGGCAGTGATGTAATCGGGTCGCTACTTAATACTACCATATCCGCCAGCTTACCCGGAGTAATGGAGCCCTTTACAGCCTCCTCAAAAGAGGCATAGGCAGCATTTATGGTATACATAGCCATAGCTTCTTTGGCTGAGATACATTCCTGGGGTGAAAGTTGTTGCCCTGACTCCGCCCGCCGGGTAACGGCAACGTATATACCGACCAGGGGGTTATTGGGGGCTACCGGGGAATCTGAGCTACCAGCCACCACCAAGCCACTACTTAAAGGGGATTTAATTCGGTACAGCCACCGTAGCTGGCTGGCGAGTACCTGGGCCAAATACCTTTCCCCACTATAATAGAGGAAGGGGGGCTGAGTAACGATAACCGCCTGAAGCTTACTTAATCGCCTAAGTAGCCCAGGTGGACACTCGGCGCAGTGCTCTATACGGTGGCGTCGATTAGCCTGGGGAAGCTGACCCTGGGCATACTCCAGTGCAGTAATGGCTGCCTCAACTGTGCTTTCCTCAATGGCATGAATGGCTAGTTGAAAACCAGCCAGGTGGGCAGTAAATACCTGCTGGTTTAACTCCGACTGTGGCGGGTGTAATTGCCCCGTGGTTTCATCCAGCATTATCTTTACCCCACCCAAGCGCAATTGGCTATCACCAGCGCCGAAAGCTAAGCCCGCCTTTTGAAACTGGCTCAAGGCTTCAATATCAAACATCATATACAGTCGGCTCTTTAACTTGCCTTTAAACCGCTGGTAGATTTGCCAACGACCAAGGTCATTGCTGGCGGTAGCCTCCTGTAGAGATGTAATCCCGTAAGAGAGGTAATGCTGATTGGCTAGGGTCATACCTCTGGTTAGCTCTTCTTCAGATAGTGGAGGCAAAACATTTTTCCTGATGTAGCTCAGCATGTTAAATAGAAGGCCGCTTGGCTCGCCGGTACTGAGGTCTCGGTCAATAAGTCCGCCTGGCGGGTCTGGTGTTTCCCTGGTGATGCCTGCCGAAGAGAGTGCCCGGCTGTTAAGCACACAGGCGTGGAGGGAGCGGTGAGCCAAGACTACCGGGTGATGGGGTGCCACCTCATCTATATCCCAGC
>CAZQZA010000047.1:0-8068 GCA_964597725.1 uncultured Dehalococcoidales bacterium
CACTGGTGCCTCCAGGTGACCTTCTCTGGGCCGGTGGGCGCTGGCGCGGCACAAGCCGCAAGGGACACTGACGAAAGCAACGCCATAATGATTATTCCGTAAATCAGTTTCTTCCTCATTTCAACCTCCTAGATACTTTTCAAATGGTTCTCAGGGTGCGTGATTCGGGGTGTTCGTTTTTCGCATAGACATCACCTCCTTATGTTAGTCTCAGCAAACGTATTTATTCTTGATTTGCTCCGGGTCAGCTTAACTTAAGCTCAGCGAATACAGGATACAACCTATCAAGCGCTTCGTCAATCTCTTCTTTGGTAATCACCAGTGGTGGGGCAAAACAAAATCTATTTTGCAGCACCCGACAGTATAGCCCTTGCTCAAGCCCACGACGCAGTATTAGGTCATCTACCCCAGGTCCGGGGGCAGCTTTAGTTTTCTTATCCACAACAATATCCATGCCGAGCATTAAGCCCAAACCACTAACTGAACCTATATAGGGTAAGGGCAGGAATTCCTTCTCAAATCGCTCCCTGGCGTATTTACCCATCTCAGCGGCGTGTTCTACAATACGCTCCTCCTTCATGATATCCAAAACCTTACTGGCGACAGCGCAACAGATGGGGTTCCCAGTTTCACTGGAGCCCACGTTAAGATACTGCCCTCTTAGCGTATCAAAAATTTCTTGGGAAATAGCCACTGCCCCAAAGGGAAGATAAGCACCAACAATGGCTTTGGACATGGTCATAATATCCGGGATAACATTCCAGTTGTCAAGACCCCACATCTTCCCGGTTCGGCCGAAGCCAGTCATGACTTCATCAGCAATGAAGATGACACCGTGCTTGGAGCATATTTCTCTGACCATGGGGAAATACTCCGGAGGAGGTGCGATAAAGCCCCCAGCTCCCTGCTCCGGCTCGACAATAAAGCAGCAGACACTATCCTTCCCTTCATTATCAATGAGGTAATCTAAATACTTGGCACACTCAATGCCGCAGCCTGGATACTCTAGGTGCAGTGGGCAGCGATAGCAGTTGTAATTTGGTGCGTGGAGGTGGGTGCCACAGGGTGGGCACTCGCTCATAATTCCCTTACCTACCTGGCTGGCACCCCCGGTGCCTCGCAGAGTGCCATGATAGGCATTAAAGAGACTTATAATCTTGTACCTTCGCTCTCCTTTAACCTGGTAATAACGATTAGCTATCTTGAAGGCGCAATCATCGGCATCAGCACCAGTCATGGTATAAAGGAAATGGTCCAGCCCCTTGGGCACTACCTGGGCAAGCTTCATGCTATACTCAATGGACGGAACATTGGTGAAACCCCGCAGGAGGGTGGTGAACTGCATTTTATCCAGTTGTGCTTTAGCTGCCTCAATAATATCCCTACGGCTGTGGCCAAAATTCACGTTTATCAACTGGGAGGACAAATCCATATACTCCTTGCCCTCGCTGTCTTTAACCCTTACCCCCTCAGCCGATTCAAGGGCAAAACCAAGGTTCTTACCCCCCGAGCCCAGACTATGCAGGACATGCTCAGCATCATACTTTATTAACTCTTCAGTCCTTGTGCTCATTATTTTCCTCACTTATTATTTAAGATTTTAATCCGCCGGGATATTATGATTCTACTTCCCTTATCACCTCCTGTCTATCGGATTAAGGCAGCCCGCAGGAACGATATATAACCCACATCCTGCCAATAGGTATGTAGCCAACATAGCACTCAGATTAGGCAGCTCGATGTCCTTTCAACTGAGCTTCGCCAGTTTCTTAGCAACACAACGGCTTACTGTATCGGTGTGCTTCCCAACGCTTCATCCAGAATAGATAGCCCCTCTTCAAGCTCCTCATCGGTTATTACTAGGGGTGCCAGGGTCCTTATCACATTACCGTGAAGGCCGGCACCGATGGCGATTAACCCGTTTTTATAGCACTTTTCCCGTATGGAAGCAGCTTCCTGCCGTGCCGGTTCCTTAGTGGTTCTATCCTTAACCAGTTCTATGGCCACCATGGCGCCTAATCCACGAACGTCACCAATAATCGGATACTTCTCCTGCATGGCATAAAATGCCTGCTTTATCTTGTCGCCGATAACATTAGACCTGGCTATCAGGTTATTTTTCTCAACCAAATCAAGCGCTGCTAAACCAGCCACACAGGAGAGTGGATGAGCGCCATATGTTCCCCCTAATCCACCAGCATGGGGTGCATCCATAATCTCTGCCTTACCGGTAACAGCACTCAGAACAGTGCCACCACCCATAGACTTGGCGGTAGTTATCATATCTGGTTCAATTGAGAAATGTTCTATAGCAAACATTTTTCCTGTCCGGGCAACACCGGTTTGAATTTCATCGGCGATGAAGACGATACCCTTGTCCTTACAAATCTTGTAAAGCTCGGGCAAAAATTCTTTTGGCGGGACAATAAAGCCACCCTCGCCCTGAACTGGCTCCACAACCAACGCCGCTACCGCATCCGCTTGTATGATGCTCTCAAACACCCTCTCGGCGTATCTAGCGCAGACAACATCACAGGCAGGATAGGTTTGGCCAAAGGGGCATCTATAGCAGTAAGCAAACGGTAGGTGATATATCCAGGGGACAGGCGGGCCAAAATTATACTTATACGGCTGGATTTGCCCGGTGACGCTCATAGTGGTCGCAGTTCTACCGTGGAAACCCTCTAGGAACGATAATACCCCATATCGGTTGGTGTGATACTTAGCAATTTTGATTGCATTTTCGACTGCTTCAGCACCACTGTTTAACAGTATGGTCTTCTTTGGGAATTGCCCTGGAGTTATAGTATTTAGTTTATTTGCCAGGCGAATGTAAGACTCATAGAAAGTGACGTGAAAACAGGCGTGAAGATATTTATCCGCCTGCTCTTTGATGACCTTGACAATCTCATCAGGGCAATGGCCAACATTTAATACCCCAATCCCACCAGCAAAGTCAATATATGTATTACCATCAACATCTGTTATAAGAGCTCCCTTGGCGCTGGAAATAGCAATTGGTGTCATATGGGCGGGACCCCGAGGAACATTTTGTTCCATCTCCTTATACAGTTGGCGGCTTCTGGGTCCTGGAATATCACCTGTTATTTTTACAATTTTTCTTTCTGCCATTTGGCATCACCTCCTATTATCGTGCCCTAACATAATCGTCAGTATATTTCACAAGCCATAGCCCGTGCCACTCGGCTGACGATGCTAGTACACGAATTTCCACTATTATCGTTTATTCTATCACACCTTGTCAATCCCCCTGCAAAGTTTTTGGTATACACAGCCCGAAGGTCGTTGGTTTGAATCCAACACCGCTACCAAAATTATGAGATGAGGCGCCACACTTCCTTTATCCTATTTGTAAAACTCCTCTGTTCACCTTCCCACTGTTCCTCTGCTTCTCTCTGTTGCCCCACTTCCCATACTCAAGCCTGTGAATTGAGCCTAATATGTAACTGGTCAAACTACTAAGGTGGTTCTAAGCCACATCAACGCTGACTATCGGTTGTAAAATAGAATGTGTTACAATTTAGTATTACATAATTCCTAAATTAAAGTTTGCTCCAAGGGGATAGAATTTGCCTTGCTATATACGGTTGATGCACAAAGAGGACATTGACCAAATCACTGAGATTGACCGCAAAGCCTTTCCTGCCATGTGGCCCCCGGTCAACTATCAGCATGAGCTACAAAACCCATTGGCTCACTATATTGTAGCCGCAGATGAGGAGAAGACAATTGAGGAGTCTGAGGTGGAGATTGCCCTGCAGAAAGGCTTTTCCCGGCTGACATCAAGGGTAAGGCAGTGGTTTGGCTACAACCGTTTCTCTAGCAGTGAAACGCCATCTTCAAGCAGGCAATACATTCTCGGTTTTGCTGGCTTCTGGATTATGGATGATGAAGCCCATATTATCAGCCTGGCAGTGCGGGAGACACTCTATCGTCGGGGAATAGGGGAGCTATTGCTTATAGCCACTATAGACCTCGCTGCCCAACTCAAGGTGCGCATCATTACGCTGGAGGTACGCGCCTCTAACATTGCTGCCCTGAGCCTATATGGCAAGTACGACTTCACTCAGGTAGGGCTGCGTCGTGGCTACTACATAGATAATAAAGAAGACGCAGTATTGATGTCCACCGAAAATATCACCTCAACCTCATTTCAGGCACGCCTGCGGCAGTTGAAGGAATCTCATTCCAGAAAGTGGGGGATACCTCTATATCAAATCGCCCGGTAGCTTACTGATATTCTCCCAACTCAGCCAGACAAGCGATAATCCTGGGTATGATATATGTGGCTAGAGACCGACCGGAACCACCGCATAGGATGGTAATTAGTCTCCCGTGACAAACCCTATCAGCCACTCCCTTAATCAGCTGCGCCAGTTTGAGGTGGCAATCTCTGCTTAGACCCTTATCTCCATATTCCCCTTGAGTAGCATCATAGCCAAATTCCCAGAGAATACATTCAGGTTTAAACGCCTCCGCTCTGGGGACAAACTCCTGCCCCACCCGGGCAAGATACTCCTCATCAGAAGTGCGATATGGAATTCTGACATCTACATTGTGGCGGTTATCCTGGTAGTCTTGGTAACAAAAGCATACGTGGAGGACATCGTTATCATAACCAAAGATGTCTCTGGTGCCATCGGCGTGATGGCAGTCTGTATCCACGATAACGAATCGCTTTATGCCTCTCTCCTTGAGAGCGGTTATAGCTAAGGCAGCACCGTTGAAATAGCACATGCCGCCGTAAAAGTTTCTGCCCGCATGATGGTCACCAAAGCTGGTAAAAACAAAGGCATTATCAATTCTCCCTTGCCAGATTTCATCGGCTGCCTGGACGGTACCGCCGGCAGAATATAAGGCTGATTCATAGTCGCCGGTTAGCTTTACCTCTTGCACCATATCCCGGGAATGTACCTTGAGTAATAGCTCCTCAGGCACTGGTGCCAAGTAGTAGAGTCCGTCACGTGAGTCATAAACTGCGTCATAATATGACACATTTTCCTTGTCTAGAATGCCAATCAGCGCTTGGGGGAAATCCCTCAGCCTCTCCCCCTGAAAATAGGTGAAAAAGATTCCAGTCCTCTTCATTGGCCCCTTCTCGGTAGCATAGCAGCTTAAAATAACGTGCAGTGCCACTGTTTTAAGGATTTAAGACAGTTAAAATAAAGCGGGATGGCTTGATAAAAAGTAGGCGTATTTCAAGGAGACAAACAACCGCGTCGCCCCGGCGTCATCATTGCCTGGTCTTTATTTGATTCGAACCACTCTTCCAGCCCTTGTCGGCTTCGGGTAAGTGACTCTTTTAGCCTATCTACTGAGATACCTTCCAGGTAACTGGAGGACTTAAATTTGCGGGTGGCATCGATAGCTCGGTTGAATTCTTCAGCCATGCTGAAGGTTTTGGCTAGGTCCTCTCGTAACTTCTGGTCTAGAAAATCCAGTTTTCCCCTATTCCTCTGCCAGCTACCTGTCCTGAACTTCTTTAATTGCGACCTTTGGAGGAAGGTTTCCGCAATCTGCTGATTAATCGCCACCTCTGATAGCAAGCCCATAGCTATTTCTGGCTGTGTTTTCTCAGCCTTCTTGCGCCTCCTGAAAAAAAGATTAAACACTATAAGAAGAATTAGTGGTATCAGGATTATTAGGTTTCTGCCTATATCACCGAAGTCATCCACAGGCTACCTCTTATCTCAATTCTAAGGTTTAATTAAACCATATTCACCACGCTATGTCCAGAGGCGTATTAAGGCGAAGTCAAAGTATCAGCTTTTTGCCAGATGAAAATGTCACTTTAGGCTGCTAATATTTCCGCTTTTAAGGTTGCTTTGATATGTCGAGGTCGTTTAGCAATGGACAGTTTTAGTTATCTACTCCCCTAAGGGCTTAATTTCTACCTTTTCACTGCGAGTTAGGGTGCTAGCATCATTTCTTTAGCCCCCTCTACAGCCATCTCCTTTCCCTGCCACCAGCTTTTAGCCATAGTAATCCCCTATTTAACTACGCACCAGGCAAGCTCTGGCTTTTCCCCTAAAGCTAACCCCAGTTAACAGCTTCACCAGCCTCTTCAGGTTAATTGCCATAAAGGTAAGATAGCTCTGAATGGCATGCTGTATAAATCCTGTGTAGCGACACCGCCTAAAGCCGTGCCATTTCCTCGCTTCACCAAATTTCCTCTCTACCTTATACCTCTCCCTTAGACCCTCGGTGTATTCCTGGCTTTGTTTCAATTCTAGCCAGCCCTCTTTGTTCTTGTCCTTCTTCTCAGTCCGATAATTATTAAGGCTTATCGCCGAATTAATTCCTTTATCCTTGAGATAATAATGGTTGTCTCCATCATCATAGCCTTTATCACCAGCTACTGTGCCAACCCCTATCCCCTTCCTTAAGTCCTTCTCCACGAGCTTCTTTAACTTATGACCATCATAGTCATTGGTATAGCCGGGAATTAGACTGGTCACCAGCCCACTACTAGCATTAAGGCTTATCTGCTCTTTATATCCATAGAAGTACTGCGTCTCTTTGTGCCTTTTGCCATCCCTGCCTACCACTACCTTGCCCCCTTTCGCTCCCCAGGTGGCACCCTTATCCCTGGGAGGCTTGCTTCCCCTCTGTCTCTGCTTATCCTTGCCCCAATTGACATCAGTTACTAGATGAACGCTATCCACTACCTGAAGCTGGCCGAACTTAACTCCCCTCACCTTTGCCATACTTTAGCCTCCAGTTTCTGTCTAGTTCTTGCCCAAGTATAATTGCTTTGAGACCAACTGGTGAGCTTTGCTGCCACGATTTATGGGGAGTTGCTAAACAATCTCGAGTACGAGTACAAGTATTTGACAAACTGGCGTTAGCCTTATATAATTAAATAGATAGTAGGTATAGCCATCGACCAGATTGGCGGTGAGCTCCCTAAATCAGAGTTATCAATATGTTACAGTCGCTTGGATCGGAGATGACCGAGACGGCAAAATTCAAAACTGTAGTTCAACTGCCTTCTCCCGCTATAAGCGGAGAGGGTATTTTTTATGCAAATTTGGCTGAGGTGCTAACAAAATGCTCAAACTAGGCTTCATTGGGGCAGGAACGGTAGGCACTGCCCTAGCGGTAAGACTAAACAGTAAGGGCTACCAAATAGTGGCGGTGTCTAGCCGAAGCCAGGTTTCGGCAGAAAACTTGGCACGGGCCGTCAGCAATTGCCGTGTCTTCAATAACAATCAAGATGTGGTTGACATTGCTGAACTGGTTTTCATTACTACCCCGGATGATGCCATCGCCACAGTAGCCTCTCAAATAAAATGGCATGGTGGACAGAGTGTGGTTCACTGTAGCGGTGCCGATTCAACTGAAATATTACAGCCAGCCAAGAAGTCAGGTGTCCACGTGGGTGTCTTTCACCCCTTGCAGACCTTCGCCAGTACTAAACAAGCTATGGAAAACATGCCAGGCTCGACATTCGCCGTGGAGGCTGAGGAGCCTTTACTAGATACACTAAAGGATATGGCTACTGCTCTGGATGGTCATTGGATAGAGCTAAAGGCGAGCGACAAGGTAATCTATCATGCAGCCGCCGTCATGGCCTGTAACTATGTGGTAACCCTGGTTAAACTAGCTACTGACCTGTGGCAGACCTTCCACATCCCACCCCAGCAGGCTACCCAGGCGCTAGTGCCACTACTATACGGGACAATCAGTAATATTGAGACTATCGGCATACCCCAATGCCTTACTGGACCGATTGCCCGTGGTGATAGCGGAACGATTAAAAAACACCTCAGTGCTTTAGAAGAGGTAGCTCCTGCCATCCTCTCAACCTACCGAGAGCTTGGTCTCCAGACAATCCCTATCGCTCTGGCCAAGGGGAGAATTAATGAGCAGCAAGCGCAGGAGCTGGAAACCATACTGGGAAAACCCAAATATAAATAATGCTCAAAAGCAAAGTAGGGAGGGCAAATGCGTATTACTATAAACCAGATAAAAGAAATGAAGCAAAAGGGCGAGAAAATCAGCATGCTCACCGCCTATGACTACGCCACCGCCAAGATAGTTGATG
>CAZQZA010000048.1:0-7832 GCA_964597725.1 uncultured Dehalococcoidales bacterium
GCTCTCCCATTGACATTAGGGGGAGTCCCTCTTTTTTTGTCGGTGAGGCTGCACAATCTAAGCACTTGTTATCCCTAATCTGAGCTGATGTACCGATTAGGCTATTGACTTTACCAGAGTAATGATTTACCCTTCTTAAACGAAGGAGGTGAACCATGCAAGCATACTGCTTGAAATGCCGGGCCAAGAGGGAAATGAAGGATGCTAGGAGCATAATCATGAAGAATGGGAGACCAGCAACTCAAGGTGTGTGCCCCGTATGTGGGACTAAAATGTACAGAATAGGCAAGAGTTAAGGCCGATTCTCAAATTGAATAGGGTCGTGGGTTTTCCCATGACCCTTTTTCTATCTCCCTGCACATTCCAAGCAATTGTGACATCACACAGTCTGGACTTCGGTTCACACGGGTGACAATCTAGGCTAATGTTTACTTAAGCACAGACTCGGAACTTCCGTTCGCACGCACAGTATCAATCTGGCTCAGCATTTTTGTCTGGTACTAGCATACAGAGTCAGAGAGACTCCGACGATTATTTAAGGAGGGCAAATTTGATGACGTACCAGGCTCCAAGTACTGCAACTACAGAACGAGATTAATGTTAACACAAAGGAGCCAAAGTGTTCCCGGCACTCTTGCGCTACCACAACATACCGGATTATGCGAAGAAGCCGCCCCGCTTCGCACTTTCCAAATTTCTTATGCAATAGGCTATGGTCTCAAAGAACGATCGCAGCTTCTGAGAGGAAACAAAAAGTGTATTGTTCTGGTACAATGGAGCTATTAAGCAGCGGGCTAGTAGAAGATGGTACCACAAGTGAGAAAGGACTCATCGCTAATCAAAGGAGAACTCTGTGCATACTTGACAAATGTTGCAGTGTAGCTAGAATTAATATTTGATTGGACAAGGTTGCCCACTTTGTCTTTGTAAAGTAGAACAGATAAAATTTAAGAGAGGGAAAAACATGATTAAGATAGCCTCAATACAGCTTTGGCACAATGATAACGATTCCCAGCAGGATAGAATAACCCACGTTGAGCAAATAATTGATAATGTTGCTGATTCAGACTTGATCCTCCTACCCGAGGCCTGGAATATCGGCTGGTGGTCATTTGATATGTATCATGAAGGCAGTGAAACCCTTGACGGCGAAACGATCTCAAGGATGGCCGAAAAGGCAAAAACAGTTAATGCCTACATTCTAGCTGGCAGTATTATTGAGAGAAAAGATGATTTGCTTTATAACACAGCTGTTCTTTTGGACCCTAAAGGGCAAATAATTGCCGCCTACCGGAAGATGCATCTGGTTAGCTTCCTAGGGGCAAGGGAGGCAGAGTTAGTGAAACCCGGAGAGGAAATTGTTACCGTTAATACAGATTTAGGAGTATTGGGTTTTGGTATCTGCTACGATCTTGAGTTTCCTGAACTCTTTCGCAAAATGGCAGTAAATCATGGGGTAGAAATTTTCTTAGTCGTATCAGCTTGGTTCATGCATGAACTAGACCATTGGCGGGAACTCTGTCATGTGAGGGCTTATGAAAACCGTTGCTTTCTGGTCTCTTGCGATGCGGCCGGCATCAACCGTGGGCAACAGTCCCCGGGATACAGCTGTATTGTCGACCCTTGGGGAACCCCTATCGCCAGCGCTGGTATCTACGAAACGGTAGTTAAAGGTGAAATAGATACTGCTGAGATTTACAGGAT
Source organism: uncultured Dehalococcoidales bacterium (assembly GCA_964597725.1). Lineage (GTDB taxonomy): Bacteria > Chloroflexota > Dehalococcoidia > Dehalococcoidales > JAUVZE01 > CAZNEL01. The sequence goes on from CAZQZA010000048.1 coordinate 1,705, forward strand.
CAGAAAGCTCCTACCTGGATTGGAAGATAGGCGTCTCCCTGTATAGACTGGGCTCATATCCTTCTTTGACATACCTAGCGGTCAGGGCAAGAAAATGCGCTCTCTCTTCCCTGACCTGTGGTTATCTAGACATCTCTCCATCTTATTTTGGTTTCAGCCCAGCGATGATTGGTTGCATGATACCAAGCATCCTGTCTGCTTCTTCAACAGTCATTGTGCATGGTGCAGCAATCACAAATCGGTTAAATAACGTTCCGGTAATACGACAAGAAAATGCCGGCCTCTCATTCTTGCCTCGATTTCTCGTTTCATACTCGGACTAGTCGGTGCTTTGGACTCCTTATCATTTACTAACTCAAATACTTGAAACATACCTTTACCACCAAGAACACCAACACAGGGAAGCGGCAAAAACTCGGTCTCTTGTTCTGGTATTTATCTTATTCTCCTTTCTGCGCCCGAGTCTCCTGTCTAACTCCTAGCAGTTTTATAGACATTACTAATTTGCCGTTTGCTCCGTATGCTCATTCTTTTTGAGCTAGCTTTCCTTTTTCATCTCCCGAATAGGTAGTGTGGAAGCCAGAGGACTATCTGAGGGAATACCATAATGATAATTAAGCCTAACCCCTGAATTATCACAAAAGGTGTAACCGAACGGTATATATCTCCGATAGTTATATCCGGTGGAACCACACTCTTCATCAGGAACAGGCAGTAGCCGAAGGGGGGTGTTAAATAAGCCATCTGCATATTCACTAGATAAAGGACTCCGAACCATATTGGGTCAAAGCCCATAGTCTTAATTATCGGGATATAGATCGGCATAGTGATGAACAAGATAGCAGTGTCATCGAGAAAGAACCCCAGTATGAAGAAAGTAAACTGTATCATTATGAGAACACCCCAGCGCCCTATCGGCAGACCCACGGTAATTGTTTCCACTAATTCCTTAGCTCCCATAGCACCATAGACTTTGCCGAAGGTTAGCGCTGCCATGAAGATCCAGCAAACTATGGCGGTGAGCCTCAGGGTTGTGTTGAGGGATTCTATGATAATTTGTAGTGTCAGCCGCCGCTTGATGGCAACAGCTACAATGCTGCCCAAGGCACCTATAGCAGAAGCTTCTACCGGGGTAGCCAGGCCCAAAAAAATTGAGACCAGAACGAACAAAATGATCATCATCGGGAGAATGAGGCCCCTGAGAGCCTTTACTCTTTCTCCCCAGGGCCGTCTCTCTGCCTTAGGTATAGGGGGGCCGAGGTGGGGCTGAAATGTACTTCTCACGACTATGTAGATAACAAACATTGTGGAAAGCAGGAGCCCGGGGAAGAGCCCTCCGGCGAAAAGCTTGCCTACCGACTCCTTGGCAATAATGGCATAAAGGATGGCAATAATGCTCGGCGGAATAAGGAACCCCAGAGCTGCCCCTGCCTGGATGCACCCTATGGCTATAGACTTGCTGTAGTTCCGCTTCAGCATGAGAGGGAGGGCAACAGTCCCCAAGGTGAGAGTAGCTGAGGTGACTCCGCCAACTATGGCGGCAAACACAGTGGAAACGCCTACTGTGGCTGCGGCTAGAGCACCTGGTACAGGTGCCAGCCACTGTTGAAACGCGTCATAGAGATCATCAGCTATACCTGAGCGGAATAGCATCATTCCCATGAACACAAACATGGGGATGCAGACAAGCAGGGTGTATTTCACTATGGCAACAGCTCCGAAAAGAGCCATACCGAGAGACTCAGGCCCCCAGAGCCACAGGGCGAGCACCAAGCTCAAGCCACCCAGGCCATAGACTATTGGGATTCCACTCAGCAAAACCAGTAGCATGCCACCAAAGAAAATACCTGTAATCCACTCAATGCTCATTCTAGCGCTCTACCGGTAATACCTATGTATAGATCACGGAGGTACTTAGCTACACCCTGAAGCAGGAAGAGCCCGGCTCCTATGGGTATTATCAATTTGAAGGGCCAGATAAGTGGCCCCCATACGCTGACGGTATGTTCATACCTCATAAGGGAGAACAAGAAGTAATCCCACCCTTTTATTATTACCAAGACGCAGTAAAAGAAAAGAAGTGGATGGGTAACTAGGTCTATAATAGCCTGGCCCCTAGGAGAAAGGCGCCGGAACAATATATCCAAACGAACATGTCCACCGTGTAGGATAACATAGCCTCCAGCCAGCAACCAGAAGGGGCCAAGAAGTAAACCGGAGAGTTCGTAGGCCCAGATAGTAGGGGCATTGAAGAAGTATCTCATAATCACGTCATAGACGGTAATAGACATGATAACTAGGACGAGCCACCGAATGACTTTCCCAACTGTGTCAGTAAAGCTGTCAATGCCCCTAACGGAGGGTCTTAACCATTTCATTCTTCAACTCTCAAAGCGTGTAGCCATTTGTTAAGGGATTTTGCTGAAGATAGCTTTAATAGGCTAAAGCTTAGTCATGAAGGGATGGGGCAACCCCACCCCTTCATGATTTCCTTACTATATGTACCCGAACCTCTTTAATGCCTCAAAGCATATCTCGGCTGCCCTCTTAGCCCTAGGGCCTTTCCCCTTTAGCTCCTCCAACCGCTCCAGCGTGACCTGAAAGATCAGTTCTACGTCTTCATCGGGCAACGTGCGTACTTGAACTCCGTATTGTGTGACCATGTCCGTCAGGCACTTCATTTCCTCAGATGTGTACATGGTTCTCATGTAATAACCATTAGCGTAGACGGCTTCTCTCAGAATCGCTTGTAGGTCAGCAGGCAGTCCTTCATGCAGTTCCTTATTTATAGCGTACATCGGGAACCATGAAGGTTTAAAGTAGGGGAGCATGAAATATTTGGCAACCTCGTGGAATCCCATGTCCCAGGCACACTTGGCTCCTCCCCACTGAACTCCCTCAAGAACACCCAAGTCCAGTGAGGTATAGATCTCCTCAGGGGCAACATAGGTCGAGATAATACCAAAATTGTCAGCCAACATTGAGGCATAAGGCTCCCAAAGAAGTATCCTTCTACCTTTAAGGTCAGCCAGGCTGGAGAAGTCATCAGTCAGCATCATCGTTCCATAGTCATCCGGCTCAATGCCGATTACATAGATACCGAATTCCTCTTCAAATGACTCTTTCAATAGATCTTCAAACCCCATCTGGTGGTAGATAGCTTGACCCTCATCAAGGCTTCTCCAAAGGAAGGGCAAACCTTCAATCGTAGTTTCAGGAATTGTATCTTCCCAGTTATAGGGATGGGAATGCATCATGTCAAGCACTCCCATCACTGTGGCCTCCGGGGTTTCCATCAGGGTTACTATCTCACCATCGGAGAATATCTCGATGTCAATCCGTCCCCCGCTCATTTCCCTGACGATATCAGCGTACTGTTCGAAGTAGAAACTTTCCGCCGCACTCCAGGAATGTTGCAGCTTCCAGTGGTAGACCTCTTCAGAGGGTGTTGGGGCTGGCGAGGGTGATGGTGATGGTGATGGGGTTGGGGTTGGTGATGGTGACGGTGTTGGACTGGGTGCTGGCCCAGCACAAGCCACCACAAACGGCACTACTAGCATTAAGGCGAGACAAACACTACCAATTAGGGCTAATACTTTGTGTCTTTTCATCTTAACTCCTTTCTAAAAATTATTTTGAGCCTTCTTCTCTCAGCTCACATCATAATCACCTCCCTGCTGTGCCCACAACTTACTTTTCACAATCTCCTTGGCCTTCCTGAGCCACTCCTGGTCAAAGTACCAACACTGTTCAACACTCATCTGGTTAAAAAGCCAAAGGGCTCAAAGTTATACCCACACTCTGGATTCTCTGAGCCCTTCAGTTTGACTTACCTTCAAGATTGCGTTCCCCAAAATAGCGCAGTAATGCCATTACTTGCTTCTCACTCCCAGAAAGACCTGTGCCGCAGGTCTTTTTCTATTTCTGTGTTTCTTCTCTTTCCTCCTTGCCTTCTTCTCCTCTATAGCCTCCCCAAGATGCAAACCTACGGCAAGACTAGTTTATTTGCTATTCACGTGTGACAGACAGACTACATATATGATATCGTATACTTTTATCATTATATAATTCTAACACACCCTGTCAAGGGGTCTTAAATACAGTGCTGAACATTAGTGAATATAACATTCCGCCCTATTGTTGGAGGGTGGTGGCGGGGAACTCACAGCTTCACGGATGGAAAGTCTGTTTTAACGGTCGGAGCAAGTCTTATAAGACGCCCGCTGTCTTAGAAGAAGGAACAGGTTGTTTGTTCAGTAGCAACTACCATCGATGTCATGATACCTGACAGATGTTACACCCCTTGATGTCTATGTGGGGCGGCGCGTTGAAATACTCCAGCGCAGAAAAGGGTCAAAAGCAGGACACAGGAGGCAATAAAGAGTTATAATAGCATCGTCAGGGAGCAAGGCTTTGGCTCCTGAGGTGCTCATCACTTCGGGGACAAAGTGTCCCACCTTTGCAGACGACTTACAGAAAGGAGCAGACAATGGCAGAGCGCCGACAACTCAGTGATGCTGAAAAAGCAGACATCTTGAAGCGCCACGGAATGCGGTGTTTCATTGATGGTCATCCAATAGAGTCCGAGGACGACATCGAGTTTGATCATATTGTGCCTGTAGCCGCTGGTGGAACAACGACCCTGGAGAATCTCGCCCCTGTATGTCGACAGCACAACCGACAAAAGGGAACAATGGTGCTTTCTGAGTATCGCGATTACCTCAAGCTTGGCTCTTTCTTCGGCGACGGCTCACCCAAGTACCTAGATGATATCATTCTTGCCAAGGGGCATAAACTCGGCCAGTTGCTCCAATATGAAGTCAATTCTGGTGAAGAGAGTGTGTCCCTCTACTTTGACGCGGGCAAAAAGACATTCTCACTCTACATCTGTCCAGTGACTGGATGGCAGTATTTTTATGCTCTGATTCCTGTGCAGTATCTAAAGAACGATAGAGACTTGCAACCACGTCCTCTTCGACAGCAATCAATGTGGGGGCTGTATAGACACTTCCAGCGCAATACCCAGTTGGCTCCTTCCATTTGCCGGCTTGACAAGGATGGTACGCTCCTGCTGTTCGATGGACAGCACAAAGCTGCAGCCCAAATCTGGGCTGGTCGGAAAGCTGTGGAATGTAAGGTCTATATTCAACCAGTGGCGAAACTAATCAAGGAGACGAATCTTGAGGCTCATCAGTCCTATCGGCAAATGTCTTTCTACTCGTACGAGCTTATGAAGAAATACGCTGACATTTGCGGAGAGGATTGGAATGAATACGCAGCATTAGAAGGTCGCAAGTCGGAAAGCAGGTTCGTGGAGTTTCTCGTCAACGTCAAGAAGATGTCTGTTACTAAAGCGAAAGGCGAGGTGGCCCGGGCTATACATTGGCGTATCCTCAACGATCCCGCCAATAAGCTTGGCGACTTTATCAGTGAGAAAACTCGCGCCCGGCGGCAGCCTCTAACCTATTACAGGATAGAGAAGACAATCTTCAGGCATTTGTTGTCGCCGATACCAAACGCTGCAGAGTTTCAGAGCGATGGAGACATTCGCAGCACTGAGGAGCGGAATTTGATTCGCTTGATGAGCATAATAGCTGAAGAGGGTCTGAGAGACCGTTGGAACCCAGAACGCGCCGATGCGCTTCACCAGAGGACTGAACGTATCTTTTCTGCTGGTGCCATCCGAGCTTGGGTTCGTATTCTTAGGGATGTTCTGAATGCTTATCTTCAACTATATCTAAAGGGGCCAGAAGAAGTACAGCGAGTTCTGTATCGCGAGTTGACTGATGAGCAATTTCATTGGATTGCAAAGTTCGTCCGGCAAGTCTTCGCGCACCCTGTTTGGGATGCACCGGATACGAGTGAGAGAGACATATCCAAGAGCCTCACCAAAGACGACGATATTACAGCAATGTCGTTGTTAAGGGAGCGGGGGCTGGTGGTGGAGTGGGTTCTTCAGAGTGCCGCCCATGCCTGAAACTTGTCAGGAAGGTCACGTCAGCTTCAGGTAACCGATATTTTTTGTACCCTATCAACACTGTGTTCCCTTTGCCTTCGATTTCGTCTTCAGTCTGCCACCGGATGCCTTGCCGTAAGCCGTTGGCTTTTGAGATTACACATTTCGCTAT
>CAZQZA010000049.1:0-7801 GCA_964597725.1 uncultured Dehalococcoidales bacterium
TGGCAGCAGAAACCGCTCTTGGAGGCGAGTAGTGATTAGGGCGTATTTCAATGAGAGAGCGGCCATCTGGGATGAAACCGTTGCTGAGGGGGACGTGGCTAAACTCGAGCGTATGGCCAAGAGCCTGGATATTCAGTCTGGCTCCACAATACTTGATGTGGGGACAGGAACCGGCGTGTTCGTTCCTTATCTTCTGAGAAAGCTTGGCAAGCAAGGGCGATTGGTTACCCTGGACTTTGCTGAAGAAATGTTAAAAAGAGCCCAGGCTAAGGACTTCAACGGAACTATTGAGTACCTTCATGCTGATGTACACAAGATTCCTCTAGGCAATGGAGTCTTTGACGCCGTGGTGTGCTATTCCAGCTTTCCTCACTTCCAAGACAAGCCAAGGTCTCTTAGCGAGATTAATCGTGTACTTAAGAGATGTGGTAAGTTATTTATTTGTCATACCTCAAGCCGGACTATCATTAATGGTATTCATCGTCAGATTCCCACAGTGCAAAATGACATTATCCCCAATAAAGACGAGATGCAGACACTTCTCTCAGTGGCCGGATTTGGCGACATAGGTATAGATGACAACGGTGATAGTTATTTGGTTAGTGCTAGAAAATATAGATAGCGTTAGGCTGTTTAGAGCTAGGATTAGCCTCTCCTAATGAATTAACCTTCGGCCTCTTGACAATGACTTTTACTAATGATAAAATTCTGCGTCTATACCTAGAAGCTCTATGCTAAAGTGTTATCGGATATTAGCCTTGCCATAAAGTTGCGGTGGGTGGAGTTATATATGCTCGAGAAGCAAAAGATTAAATATAGCCAATTAGAAGTCGGTTATGAGTTTCCTCCCAGCAGCTATAAGCTAGATTCCTCAATGGTTACTACTTATCTCAAGGCAGTTGAGGATGCAAGTGCTCTATATCAGGATACCGTCCTCGTTCCGCCAATGGCGATAGCTGCCCACGCTATGGCATCACTCTCGGAGAGTATTTGCCTTCCTCCGGGGACAATACACGTCTCTCAGGAGTTCGAATTCATAGACGCCGTGAGTATAAACGATACTCTCATTAGTTATGCTAAGGTGAGCCGAAAACAGAGCCGTGGGAAATTCCACCTCTTGATTGTTGACCTTAATGTCGTCAATCAGAACCAGAAAGCAGTGCTAACCGGGAAGACCAGTTTTATATTGCCTGAGCATAGTGAGGATATGTAATGGAAATGGGTCTGGGACAGTTAACTGAGTTAAGTGAGGGAATGAACCTACCCGAATTTAGAAAGATGGTTACTCAGGAGAATATCAACCTCTACGCTGAAGCTAGTCGGGATTTCAATCCCATCCACATAGACGAGGATTTCGCCAAGAAAACTCCTCTTGGCGGCACTATTGCTCATGGTATGCTCATTCTGGCCTATGTTTCCCAGATGATGAGCGCCGCCTTTGGACAAAGCTGGCTAGCTGGAGGTAAACTCAACGTAAGGTTTAAGACTCCTGCCCGTCCCGGCGATAGCATAACTGTGACTGGCAGGATATCAAGAATCAAAAGAAATGAGGGTCAGACCTTGATTCGCTGTGATGTGTCCTGTCAGAATCAAAACGGCGACTCTGTAATTACGGGAGAAGCAAGCGTGAGGGTAGAGAAATGAAAATAGCTGTTGATGCTATGGGTGGCGATTATGCTCCCGAAGAGGTTGTAAAGGGAGCAGTAATGGCTGCCAAGGAATATGGCACTGAAATCATACTCGTCGGACCACAGGAAAGGATTGAGGGAGAACTGGCCAAGTATGATTGCTCAGGTGCGAACATCGAAATTGTTGACACCGATGAGTACCTTGTAGAGGGGGAACACCCTGCTTATGCTCTTCGGCAGAAGAGGAAGGCTTCGATTCTAGTGGCTACCAAGCTGGTGAAGGAGGGGAAGGCGGATGCCGTTGTTGGTGCCGGGCCTACCGGGGGAGTAGTAGGCTCAGCTCTACAGGTTCTGGGTACTGTGGAAGGAATAGCCCGCCCCGTAGCCGGCGGTGCTTTCCTCGGTTTCGCCCCCAACACGATAATGATGGACCTTGGCGGAAACGTAGATTGCCGGCCGGATCAACTCCTTGATTTCGCTACTGTAGGCACTGTGTTCGCTCGAAAAATGTTAAATATCCAGAACCCGACGGTGGCACTCCTCAGCATTGGTGCAGAAGAGGGCAAAGGAAATGAAGTGGTCAGGGAAAGCTACTCTCTTTTCCAAAGAAGCGGACTCAACTTCATCGGTAATGTGGAAGGCCATGATATACCTTCTGGACGGGCAAATGTCATCATCTGTGACGGGTTTGTGGGCAATATCCTGGTGAAATTCTGTGAGTCTCTGGGGAAAACTATTTGTCGGTGGCTTGAAGACAAGGTCAAGGGAAAGCTACCAGAAAGCGATGTTAAAGAAATAATTGATAATCTGCTACTGGCTACCAATGTGGCTGATGCCATCGGTGGAGGCCCGCTATGGGCGGTAAACGGGGTAGCCTGTGTGGCTCACGGCCGCAGCCAGTCGGACGAGATTGCCAAGACAATCGGTCAGGCAAAGCTAGCTGTGGAACTTGACCTGGTGGGTTCGCTGAAAGCCGAGTTAGCAGCGGCTCGAAGCAGATTGAATATGCCGAATATCTGAAAGCTAAATTAAAGGAGTTTGATATGTCAGTTCAGGAAACGGTAAGGGATATCGTCATTAAGATTGTACGCAAGCCAGATATTGATTTCACGCCGACGACCACTTTTAAGGATTTAAATGCTGACTCTCTTGATATAGTGCAAATACTGGTGGCACTGGAAGATACCTACGACATTGAGATACAGGATGAGGACCTTCAGGAAGTTACCGACATGGGAGGGTTTATCGCCTATATCGAGCGTAAGGTAGCTGAGAAAGGGTAGAGGCTGAGCTAGAAATGGCGAACAAGATGTCGCTTCGTGGTAAGGTTGCTCTGGTAACCGGAGGCTCCCGAGGTATTGGACGGGCTATAGCCTTGAAGCTAGCCGCTGAAGGGTCTGATGTTATTATTAACTACTTTCGCAAGCGGAGTGCTGCTGAGCTTACCGCCCAGGAAGCTCGTGATAAGGGTGTTACCACTCACGTGATAAAAGCCAATCTTGGAGAGCCTGAGAAAATAGACAACATGTTTAATGAGATAGAGAAAAGATTTGGGAGACTAGACATACTGATTAATAACGCCGCTTCTGGTGTGGCTCGCTCTGCCCTTGAACTGGACACAAGGGGCTGGGACTGGACGATGGACGTAAATGCCAAGGCTTTCTTACTCTGTGCACAAAGAGCTGTTAAGTTGATGAAAAACGGCGGCAAGATGGTCACCATATCCAGTCTCGGCTCCCGGCTGGCTTGGCCCATTTATACCGCAGTAGGGGTATCGAAGGCTGCCCTGGAAGCACTTACCCGTTATCTGGCAATCGAGCTGGCTCCCATGGGAATCTGCGTTAACGGGGTAGCCGCTGGCGCCGTTGAAACTGAGGCTCTAAAAATGTACACCGAAGGCCAGGATTTACCACAGCTATCCTGGCGGACCACACCGGCAGGAAGAATGATTCAACCGGAGGACATCGCTAATGTGGTAGCCTTTCTCTGTAGTGATGAATCAGCCATGATAAGGGGACAAATTATCGTCATTGATGGTGGATTATCCCTGACCTCGGTTGGCTATGCAGCTAAGAAGGATGACGAAGGAGGCAGACTTGCCGAACCGTAGAGTAGTGATTACCGGGCTCGGTGCCATCACACCTTTGGGATTAACTGTTGAGGATTATTGGCAGGGATTGATTAACGGCAGGTCAGGTATCGGCCCAATAACCCTGTTTGACGCCAGTTTATATCCCGTTAAGGTAGCCGCCGAGGTCAAGGGCTTTGAACCGACTAATTACATGCATATTAAGCGAGTTGACCGCACTGCCCGCTGTACCCACTTCGCCATAGCTGCCGCCAAGATGGCCATAGAATCAGCCCAGCTGGATATGTCCCAAGAGAAGCCAGAAAGAGTTGGGGTAGGGATAGCCACCACTGGCATGATTGCCTTGCTTACAGAGCAGGGCGAGATTCTAAAAAAGCGTGGACCGATGAGAACTGACCCGCTCTTAATCAGCAAGATTGCGGCCAGCATGGTGCCGGCACAGGTTGGGTTAGAGATTGGCGCCAAGGGACCAAACAGTAGCCTCAACAGCGCCTGCGCCAGCGGCAGTGATGCGCTGGGAACAGCCTTAAACCACCTGCGTTTGGGCCATGCTGATGTGATGATAGCTGGTGGCGCTGAAGCCAATGTTAGCCCGATAGCGATAGCCATCACCGGTATAGTGGGCGCCCTGTCTAGAAACCCAGACCCCCGAAAAGCGAGCCGTCCCTTCGACATCAACCGGGATGGTTTTGTTTTTGGAGAGGGAGCCGGCATCATGATACTTGAAACCTATGAACATGCCCAGAAGCGCGGTGCTCCCATACTGGCCGAGCTGGCTGGGGCAGGCTGGTCATTTGATGCCTATAGTGAAACCGCCCCCGATGCGGAGACGCAGACAGTAGCCATGAGAATGGCTCTCCAAGGCGCTGGCATCTCACCGGAAGAGGTTGATTACATTAATGCCCATGGTACTAGCACTAAACTTAACGATGTCGCTGAGACCAGGGCCATTAGAATGGTCTTTGGTGAGAGAGCCTACAAAATACCAATTAGCTCCAACAAATCCATGATAGGGCATCTAGCGTGTGCGGCTGGAGCTGTCGAGGCAGTAGCCGCTGTCATGACTGTCAAAAATGGCATCATCCCACCGACGATTAACTATGAAACCCCTGACCCTGATTGTGACCTTGACTATGTCCCCGATGAAGCCCACCACCAGACAGTAAGCGTGTGCCTTTCTAATTCCTTTGGCATGGGCGGACAAAACTGCTGTCTCATAATAAAGCGATTTCATAAAGGGCAAGAATGGTATTAAAAGAGTTGGAAGGAAAGGTATCGCTGGTAACTGGCGCCTCACGGGGATTGGGGAGAGCTATCGCCCTCAAGCTGGCTACGCACGGTTCAAAAGTGGCTATCAATTATCTGGCCAGTGGTGAAGAAGCTGGCAACGTGGCTAAGGAAATTGAGAATCAGGGTGGGAAGGCCATGTTGGTGAGAGCCAATGTTGCCGACGCTAAAGCAGTCAAAGCTATGACTCGCCAAATAGTGGACAGGTGGGGGAAAATCGATATCTTGGTCAACAATGCTGGCATTGTAAAAGATAATCTTCTGCCGCGGATGATTGATGAGGCTTGGGACGAGGTGATTAACACTAATCTGCGTGGCGCCTACCTGTGCACCAAATTTGCCCTGCGTTCCATGATGGACCAGTTCTGGGGGCGGATAATTAATATCTCTTCTTTGGCTGGTCTGGTGGGAAATTTGGGGCAGGCGAACTACTCTGCGGCTAAGGGTGGGCTTATCGCCTTTAGTAAGAGTGTAGCTCGGGAGGTGGGTTCACGAAACATAACGGTCAATGCTATCGCTCCCGGCTTTATTACTACTGAAATGACGGATAAGCTGCCTCAAGATACCAAAGATACTATTCTCTCTCGTATCCCGCTAAAGCGCTTCGGCAGCCCTGATGATGTGGCTGAACTGGTGGCTTTCCTCGCCAGTGAGCGGGCTGGTTATATTACAGCGCAGGTTATCTGCATTGATGGCGGAGTAATATAAACGACTGAATTAATAATTAAGGTTATAACCGTGTGCCCGGTTGGCATTAGCCTATCTCAAGTTACGCAATTTTTGTTGTTTGTACTTTAATTGCCTCTAAGCCTATTGACAAAAACCTTTATTAGATTTATTGTTTATAGTATACCTAGATTTTCTATGTATTTCACGTATCTAGGTAAAATCATAAAACTGATGGGAGGTTCATATATGCCCGAAGGCAAATCGAGCATGGCCAACTAGATGCCTCAATAGTGACCCTGGAAAAGTATCGATGGCGGGGTAATCTAGATTATTAACAGGAGGCTCAAGATGTCCAAAGTAGGTATTGTAACCGACAGTACAAATTGTTTGCCAGCGGAGTTAATTAAAGAATACGACATACGCGTTGTACCTTGTAATCTGGCTATCGATGGCAAGGCTTATCTGGACCAGGTAGACATCACTCCTGATGAGTTCTGGCGGTTATTTAAAGAGGCGAAGGAAATGCCTACTACTGGTGCTGTCAGTCCCGGAGCTTTTATCAGCGTCTTTACCGAGCTACGCAAATCCACTGATAACATTGTGTGCATACTTCTGCCCAAGGTGCTGAGTGCTATCAATGAAATAGCAGTACACGCTGCGGAAACGGTCAAGGCTGAGCACCCTAACCTAAATATTGAAATTATTGACAGCAAAACTTCGGGCGGTGCCATGGGTTTCATAGTGCTGGAAGCGGCTCGTGCTGCCCAGGCAGGTAAGAGCCTGGCCGAAGCTGTCCAGGTAGCTCAGGAAATGGTTCCGAGGGTAAAGCTTATTCTTACCATGGACACTCTGAAATATCTAATCAAGATTGGCCGGGCCCCTAAGACTGCGTATCTTGGTGAGTTACTTCAAGTAAAACCAATCGTTGGTATGGTCAATGGCACCGGATTTGTCGACTTGCTGGGAAGGGTCAGGGGGAAACGAAAAGCCCTGCTCAAACTGGTCGATATGGTAAAGGAGTATATTGATACTAGTAAGCCGGTACACATCATGGTGCACTACACCGACAATATTGAGGTCGGTGAGGAACTTAAGGATATGGTTACTTCCCGGTATAACTGTGCTGAACTCTATTTAACTCCATATACACCGGTGATGGCTTGCGCCACCGGCCCGGTGATGTCGCTATCTTTCTACTCCTGATAGTAATATCTACAGTGCAGAATGTTCAGTAAACTTAGGGCACTCGATAACTGGGTACGTCACCACTATAACAGACGGTTTGTGTGTCCTTGGGGTGCCCCCAATTTTAGTACCACTTACAATGACCGTCCCCTTAACTTGGCCTCTGAAGGGTATCACCATAGATATTGCCCCACTGACCAAAGAATATTGCAAGGCTATGGCATGGGAGCCTAATACCAGGCACCTTACTGAGGCCAGACTGGCTAAGCTAGGATAGAGGGGTTAATGAATAGTAAAGGGTTTTCGCAAAACCAGAAAACCCGAAGCTAGTTTTGAAGAATTGGCACAAATTTCCGCAGACTAACAGCTAACCCTGGCGTAAAAAGAGAACTAGTGGATGTGGTATAATAATGGCATAATACCTAACCGGTGTCACATTCAATGGTCGCACACGGAATTTCATGGTACTCTCCTATGTGTTCATCTATTATGAGGACGTGAAGACGGCCATCAAACGAGGAGGGGTAGTGTAGTACTCAGCATACCACTTTATTTTGTGATAAAATAGAAGAAGTCGAAAATTAAAAAAAGAAGGAGCAAAAATGGTCAGTAAACGAACACAGGAACTTCTACAGGCCGACGCGGAGCAGGTAGTGCATCCCATGTATACGGTCGGTCAAAACCGGGGCATCGTTATGGAAAAAGCCCATGGCATATATCTGGTAGACACAGAGGGTAAGGAGTATATTGACCTTACGTCTCAGTTGATGTGTGTCAATTTAGGCCATAGACGGCAAGAGATTATTGACGCCGTGACGAAGGCGATGAATGAGATTGACTTTGTTACCACTTTCTTCGGTATCACTAATCCCTATATCATCGAAGTGAGTCAGAAGCTGGCTAAGCTTACACCTGGAAACCTGAATCACTTTCACTATACGTC
>CAZQZA010000050.1:0-7788 GCA_964597725.1 uncultured Dehalococcoidales bacterium
CTATCACTGCTTCGGTACGGGAGCCTACCCCCAATTTATTGAAGATACTCCCTAGATGACTCTCAACAGTGCGCACACTGAGGAATAACGCCTCAGCGATGTCGTTGTTACTCATCCCTTTAGCTGCCATCTTAAGCACAGTGGTCTCCCGCTCAGTGAGCAAATCTGATACCTGCTTCTCATCGTGCTCCACTGTAGTTTGCCTGAATCGTTCCAATATCTTACGGGCAACCGTGGGGTGAAGTACCGTTTCTCCTTTATGCACCATCTGGATAGCACTAATGAGTTCACGGCTACTTATATCCTTCAACAAGTAGCCGGCAGCACCTGCCTCTAACAGGGCAAAAATATATTGCTCATAATCATAGGCAGTAAGTATTAATATCGCCGCAGAGGGCTGAAATGCCTTAATTTGCTTGGTGGCTTCGATGCCATTAAGTTTGGGCAAGGAGACATCCATGACAATAACATCGGGCCTGAGCTGCCTTGCCATTCGCACAGCTTCCTCACCGTCGCCGGCCTCGCCAACCACACTAAAATCTGCTTGACGTTCCAGAGACTGACGGATACTCTCCCGCACCACCACGTGGTCCTCAGCCAGAAGAATAGTAATCTTTTTCATTAAATGTCCTTCTTGCTACTAGCTAATCCGCAGCTTTTAGCCTTACTCACTTAATCTTAACCTACTTCACCACTTTCTTCAACCAGAGATGTACTGACTCAGTACATTAGTGTCATTTATCTATCTGAACTAGCTCAGCAGATAAGCCCGTGGAAATAGCTTCCAGCCTCAGGGAAAACCACAGACAAGGAATAGGGGAAATCTCTGACGAAGCCGAATCATTATACGAGATTTCCCCTAGAACGAAAATAGGTGTTGCACGGATGTAGCCACTATATGATTGTGGTTAACTTAAAGTAGAGATACATAGAAAGGAGGCACTAAGATGGGTCTGAGAGCATATCTACTAGTAGATGTTGCTGACGACATGGAGCAGCAGGAGTTTATCAAAGTGCTAAGACAGTTGGAGGAAATGCCTGGGGTGGATTTCGTTGACCCTGTCATCGGCTCCCGCGATATGGTTATTATGGTGGACGCACCAGTGACGGTTGAGGCTATAGCCAGCAAGATCCGGGACAAGAGTTGGGTCAAGGATATGGAAATCCTGAGAATCGTCAGCATGTTTGAGCGCCACCGAGCTTCAAAAAGGGAGCTTCTCAAAGCTTTAACACACGGTGGTGTGTAATTTCTTGCTTCCTACTTAAAGCTATGGAGCTTTGAAGAAGCTAAGTTGTGGCGAAGGGAGGTAGCATGGTTGTTGAAACCGGGGTTAGAGAGAAACCCAGCTTCGCTGTGATTGATACCATAGTCCACAAGCACAATGTACAGCCTGGAGCTGTGATACCAGTCCTTCAAGAGATTCAGGACGCCTATGGCTATGTACCGCCGGTGGCTATCGAGCGCATAGCGGAAAACATGGGCATCCATGCCAGTGAGATATATGGCATAGTTACTTTTTATGGTCAGTTTCGGCTCCAGCCCATAGGTAAGAATTTAATCAAGGTCTGTCATGGGACTGCGTGTCATCTGAGCGGGGCAGAAAGAATAGCGCAAGCGTTAGCCCTAGCAGTAGGTACCAAAGAAGGAAAAACCAGCCAGGATGGTCAGTTTACCGTGGAGCGGGTAGCCTGCCTTGGCTGCTGCAGCTTGGCTCCTTGCATAATGCTCAACAGTGAGGTTCACGGGCGGCTCACTCCTGAAGCTATTAATAAGATAGTGAGCCAAGCCCAAGAAACAGAGACACTTACTCCAGTGGAGTGAGATAGATGATGGTTTCGGAAAGAGATAAAAAGAACGGAAATTGGGTCATAAAGGTAGGACTTGCTTCTTGCGGCATAGCCGCTGGGGGACGCAAGGTCTATGACGCCTTTAGTACCCTACTCCGTAACAAGGGATTAAATGCAGAGCTGAAACAAACTGGGTGTATGGGCATGTGTTACAACGAGGTGCTAGTTGAGGTCTCTCCACCAGAGAGTGGACTTGTGTTCTATAGGCATGTTACACCTGAGCAGGTTGAACGCATAGTTGGGGAGCATCTGATTGGCGGCAAGCCTGTTACTGAATGGGTTATCCCTGCTGATGAGATAGATAACCTTCTGGCTAAGCAGAGGAGGATTGTACTCCGAAATTGTGGCATAATCGACCCCGAATCTATCGATGACTATCTTGACGCTGGCGGCTATAAGGCTATAGAGAAGGTACTACATAGCATGTCACCCCAGGAAGTGATTGATGAGGTCACTAAATCTGGCTTGAGGGGAAGGGGTGGGGCTGGCTTCCCTACTGGCGTCAAATGGAGCTTTGCTAGAAAGTCTCTCGGTAGTCAAAAATATATAATATGCAACGCCGACGAAGGAGACCCCGGTGCTTTCATGGATAGAAGTGTTCTGGAAAGCGACCCTCACAGTGTTATCGAGGGGATGCTGATAGCCGCCTATGCTATTGGTGCCTCAGAAGGCTATATTTATGTCAGGGCAGAGTACCCGCTGGCAATTCAGCGGTTGGAGATAGCCTTGGCTCAAGCCCAGGAGAAGGGATTTATTGGCGAGAACGTCTTGGGCTCTAATTTTGATTTCAATATAAGCATCAGGCAAGGAGCCGGTGCTTTTGTCTGCGGGGAGGAAACGGCTCTTATGATGTCTATAGAGGGGCAGCGGGGAATGCCTAGATTCCGACCACCTTTTCCTGCACAGTCGGGCTTATGGGGAAAGCCCACCAATATTAATAATGTAGAGACCTTGGCTAACATACCTTGGATTATATTTCACGGTGCTAATGCCTATAACATCTATGGCACCGAGAAAAGCAAGGGCACCAAAGTCTTCGCTTTGGCAGGTAAGGCGGCCCGTGGCGGACTAATAGAGGTTCCCATGGGCATAACCTTGAGGGAGATTGTCTTTGGTATTGGTGGTGGAACCTCAAGTGGGTTAGAATTCAAAGCAGTTCAGATGGGGGGGCCGTCTGGTGGCATCATTCCGGCCAGCCTAGCTGACACCCCCGTAGATTATGATTCGATGACTGAGACTGGTGCCATCATGGGCTCGGGTGGGTTAATAGTGATGGACGAGAGTGCTTGCATGGTAGATGTGGCCAAGTTCTTCCTTAATTTTACTCAAGATGAATCCTGCGGTAAGTGTACTTTCTGTCGGATAGGAACACTGCGTATGCTGGAAATCCTGGATAGAATTACCGATGGCAAGGGTAAAGATGGAGACCTAGAATTGCTCAAAGAGTTGGCTGAAGGCGTGAAGAAAGCCTCATTGTGTGGATTGGGGCAGACTGCACCTAACCCAGTATTGACCACGCTCAGATATTTCCGTGATGAGTATGAGACACATATCTATGAGAAGAAATGCACAGCCAAGAAATGCCAAGCCTTAATTACCTATGAGATTATACCGGGAAAATGCCCTGGGTGTGGGCTTTGTGCCAAATACTGTCCTACAGATGCTATCTCAGGGAAGAGGAAAGAGCCTTACTTCATAGACTTGGAGAAGTGTATTCGCTGTGGGCTGTGTATGAGCGTATGCCGTCTTGGTGCCATATCCGTCTATTAGGGAGAAGAAAATGCCCAAAATCCCGTTTACCTTAAATGGGGAAAAGGTTGAAGCAGAAGCTGGAACTACTATTTTAGAAGCAGCTCAACAAAATGGCGTTGAGATACCCACGCTATGCCATGACCCCCGCCTGAAACCCACTGCTGCCTGTCGCCTCTGTTTAATTGAGGTAGAGGGAGCTCGTGGAACTATGCCTGCTTGTGCCACTCCGGTGGTGGAAGGTATGGTAGTAAGAACAACAACAGACGACCTAGTCAAGAGTCGCCGAATGGCCCTGGAATTACTTCTCTCTGACCACTATGGTGACTGCATTGCTCCCTGTAAACTAGCCTGTCCTGCCGGAATAGACATTCAGGGCTATATCGGCCTTATCGCCAGCGGACAGTATAGAGAAGCTCTAAAGCTAATCAAAGAATCTAATCCCCTGCCTCTTATCTGTGGTCGAGTATGCCCTCGCTTTTGTGAAACTAAATGCCGCAGAAATCTAGTAGACGGGCCGGTAGCCATAAATGCATTGAAGAGGTTTGTGGCTGATTATGACCTGAATAATGGAGACCAATATGTTCCCGAGGTCAAGCCAGCTACCGGGCATAGGGTGGCTATTGTCGGTGGAGGTCCGGCAGGCTTATCAGCAGCTTATTACCTTGCCCTTGAGGGGCATGAGGTAACTATCCTTGAGTCCAATCCGCAGCTCGGTGGAATGCTGAGGTATGGAATTCCCGAATATCGCCTTCCTAAAGCAATTCTGGATAAGGAAATAGATGATATTACTAACTTATGTCAGCAAATTCGCTGCAATGTCTCCCTAGACAAGGATTTTAGTGTTGAAAGTCTAAAGGACGATGGTTATGAAGCTGTCTTCCTTGCCCTCGGCGCCCAAGCAAGCCAGAAGATGGGAGTCGAAGGGGAAGACTTGCCTGGTGTACTTGCTGGAATAGGGTTCCTGAAAGATGTAGCCCTTGGCAAAAAAGTGAGTCTAGGGCAGAAAGTAGTGGTTATCGGTGGCGGCAATACAGCAATTGATGCTGCTCGAACCGCCCTAAGGCTGGACGCGGGAGAGGTAACAATTGTCTATCGAAGGTCAAGAGATGAAATGCCAGCCGCGGATGAGGAAATAGAACAGGCTGAGCAGGAAGGAATCCAGCTCCACTTTTTGGCGGCGCCGGTAAAACTCATTGCCCAAAATGGCAGAGTTAACACCATGGAATGCATCAAAATGGCTTTGGGGGAGCCGGATAGCTCAGGCAGGCGAAGGCCAGAGCCAATAGCTGGCTCGGAATTTACTATGGAAGTAGACACAGTAATTGCCGCTATCGGTCAAATCCTCGATGGTGCCAGGCTTAACCATGATGGGCAAGTAAAGTTCAACCGTCGGGGATATATCAGCATTAACGAAGAAACAATGGAAACCTCCGTGGAGGGGATATTCGCTGGTGGTGACTGTAGCTCCGGCCCAGCTACTGGAGTAGAAGCAGTATCTGCCGGGCGAAGAGCAGCGCTTTCTATAAATCAGTATCTCAGCGGTCAGCAAATTGTACCGCCAGAGAAGCCATATAATTGCACTAAAGGTGAGCTGGATGAGATTAACACTGAAGACTATGCCGATGTGCAGCGCATTCCCAGAACTGAAATGCCAGCTCTGGACACAGAGGTACGGAAAAGGAACTTCACCGAAATCGAGCTTGGTTTCACCGAGGAGATGGCTAAAATTGAGGCTGGGCGCTGTCTAGCTTGCGGCTGCCAGGATGCGTTTGAATGCAGGTTACGAGAGTTAGCTACTGAGTATAAGGTAAACGATGCTAACTATGCTGGACGTAAGCGCCACCTGCGCATAAAAGAGCATGAGCACCCATATATTCTGAGAGACCCCAACAAGTGTATATTGTGTGGTCGTTGTATCAGAATATGCAACGAAGTTCAAGGCGTCGGGGCTTTAGGCTTTGTTAACCGTGGCTTTGACACTGTGGTTGAGCCAGCCCTTGGTATGCCCCTATGCGAAACGGCCTGTGATTCCTGTGGACAATGTATCTCTACTTGTCCCACAGGAGCCTTGACCCCCAAAATCCAGTTGCCTAAAGCAGGTCCGTGGGAGCTTGAAGCTGTGCCTACCATCTGCCCCTACTGCGGGATTGGCTGCAATATAGAACTGAATATTCTCGGAGACAAGATAGTAGAGGTTACTTCCCCAGTCGGTAGCCCGGTGAATAACGGTAATCTCTGCAAGAAGGGTGCCTTTAATCCCACCTCACTTCATAATTTGAGGCGACTCCGAACTCCTCTTGTTAAGCGAAATGGTGATTTAGTTGAAGCCAGTTGGGAGGAAGCAATAGCCTTAGCCGGTGAAGGGCTGAAACAAATCAGGGAGCGAAGTGGTGGTGATGGGTTAGCAGTCTTATCCTCCCCCCAACTGACCAATGAGGAGAATTACTTAGTTCAAAAGATAGCTCGAGCCGCCTTAGGAACTAATAACATAGGTTGTCTAGCTACCCCTGTAATGGATGAGGGCCTGATGAAGAGCTTTGGCAGAAATGCTTCCACCTGCTCCTATAGTGACATTCTAAATGGCGACCTAATTCTTGTCTTCGGCTGCGACATCGCAGAGGACTATCCTATAATTGCCTTGAAAGTCAGGGAGGCAGTGGCCAAGGGAAGCAAACTGATTACATTTAATCTCCGACCCACTAGGATTGATTCTCTGGCAAAGATTACTTTGAAGGTCAATCAGCGAACAAGCGTGGATTTACTTAACGCCATGCTTAGCTACATCATATCTTACGACCTTGTTGACCACGATTTTGTCAGTTCTCGAACCACTGGCTTTCAAGATTTTGCCAGAGGGATAAGAAGGCATCCTCTGGAAGAGATTGCCAATGCACCCTGGGTAAAGCCTTCAAAAGTCATTGAGGCAATACACCTTTATATTCGTGCCAGAAAGCCAGTGATAATAGTGAATGCTGACACGGTTACGCCCGTCGAGCTTACCCTGATTAGTGACCTAGCGTTAATCACGGGAAATGTGGGGCGAGATGGTGCTGGGATAATAGTCCTCCGCACTCCCGGCAATGCTCAAGGATTGATTGACATGGGTGTGAGCCCAAACTACCTCCCGGGGCAGCAACCAACCACTGATGTAGCTGCCAGGCAAAAGTTCGAAGCTGCTTGGGGTAGGCCAATGCCTCTTGAAAAAGGAAAAGACTCTATCGGAGTTATCCAAGGAGTAGAGAAAGGCGAGATCCAGGGCATCCTCATTGTTGGCAGCGGCGCTATCGGCGAAGTGGGAAGTGCCATTTTTGAAGTCCCGATTTTCTCCGTGCTTATAGATACCGTGTTTCCTGAAAAGCCACCTTATCCTGATGTAATTCTTCCTGGAGCTAATTTTGCTGAAAGCGAAGGCACCTATACCAATTGTGAGCGGCGAATTCAACACCTGCACCGTGCTATCCCTCCGCTCAGCGGTAAGGAGAATTGGGAGATCATTTCACTTCTAGCAAGCGCCATGGGCTATTCGATGGATTATCCCTCGGTTTCGAGCATCTCTACTGAAATAGCTGGCCTTGTCCCTATCTTTAAAGCCGGCATATACGGCGAGCAATGGCCCTTCTTGGAGAATGGCAGATTCAGGCCCCAAAATGGCCTAGCTCAGCTTCGCCTCGCTGGGCCTGGGAATTCCGGCGTAACAGAAGCTCTAGGCAGTCTGTTGTAAGGTATATCCGAAGCACTCCGTTCGCCTCTAGAATTGAACAATTGTCCATAAAATGCAATCGGAAATAAGAAGGCTGAATATTCGTCTCAAGGAATATCCAGCCTTGCCTAGGGTCACCAATACCTACTATTTTATTTAACTCTTTCCGATTCTAAACATCTTAGTCCCACATACCGGGCACACGCCCTGGGTTGCCGGCTTGCCGTTCTTCATGGTTATGGCCTTGGTATCCTTCATTTCCCTCTTGGCACGGCACTTCATGCAGTATGCTTGCATTATATCTACCTCCTTTTTGGAATGAACGATAAACTATTCTCCCATGTAATGTCAATAATCATATGGGTATTACTCAGTATCAGACTAACAATAGCTTCTAGTGGAGGTAGGGGATTTAAGATAACAGAATAGTGATAAACTACTTGACAAAAATCTGTTCATTGGCTATAGTGATGCTAGTTTAGAAAACA
>CAZQZA010000051.1:0-7599 GCA_964597725.1 uncultured Dehalococcoidales bacterium
CTATGGGCCGTGCTGCCCGCCACATAGACGGGCATGTTATCATGTATGCTGATACAGTTACCAACTCCATGGCAACGGCAATGGAGGAGACGAAGCGCCGCCGCCAAGTCCAAGAAGCCTACAATATAGAGCATGGCATTACACCCCAGGGGATAAGAAAGGCCATCAGAGATATTACGGAACGAGTACGGGCAGTAGCTGAAACCCGTACCCCCTATGTTGCCATCCCCCTGGCTAAAGAGGATATAGCCAGGCTAATTAAAGAGCTGGAATCGCAGATGAAGGCGGCCGCTAGAAGCCTTGAGTTTGAGAAGGCGGCGCTACTGCGCGACCGCATCACCGAACTGAGGAAAGAATTTGACTACGTAGAGATAAAGAAGTGAACGATAACCGACCAGGAGGGAATATAATACAGATTAGGGAAACCCGGGCAAGCTGCTTGTTACAGGATTCCCAGCTTCCGAGATATTTCTAAAAAGGTCTTGCCTTTCCTTAACTCTTCCTCGAATTGCGCTTCAAACTCCCTTAATCGGCTCATTATCAGCCGAGTCAGTTTTATATCTCCTCTACAACGGAAGCTTTAGCGAGTAGGAGCTCCCATTCTTTTTCCACTTCCCTTCCAATAGCCTCAATATGAGCCCCATTGAGGTGGGAAAAGCGTCCCTGCATCTTTATGTAATCTTGTACCGGTATCCTCTCCTTAGGCTGCTGCACTGTCCAATGCACACCATCCTCTACCTCCAGCAACGGGAAAACCTGACTTTGAACCGCCATGCGGGCTAACTTGACGCTGACTTCAGGAGAAAAGCGCCATCCGGTAGGACAAGGAGCCAGCAGATTGAAGAATCTGGTACCCTTCATTTCTTTTGCTTTTAATATCTTGCTTATAAAATCCTGAGGATAGGCAATGGTAGCGGTTGCTACATAAGGAATACGATGGGCCGCCATTATACCTATAATATCCTTTTTGCGTTCCCTCTTCGCCTGGGGAAGTGGCGTGGTGGTAGACCACGCTCCCTCCGGCGTGGCACTACTACGCTGCATGCCGGTCATCATGTACCCCTCGTTATCATAACAGGCATAAATAAAATCCTCATTTCTTTCCGCCGCTGCTGATAGAGCCTGTATTCCAATATCATAAGTACCCCCATCACCAGCAAAGACAAGAACAATAGTCTCCTTATCCCCGATTACATCTAGGGCTGCCCTTATCCCTGTTCCCGAAGCTGCCGCCGCTTCAAACAAGCAACGGCACAAAGGTGTCTCCAGAGCCCGGGCGAAGTACCCCGAGCAGCTAGCCGGGTTGGTCATTATTACCTTTGGCCCAAGGAATTTGAGTATTTGACGCAGCATCGCTGCCCCAGGACAACCAGCACAAGCAGTATGCCCCGGAGGAGCATACTCCGCCTCGGGAACTTCTATGCCAAATTGCTTTAACGTCCTAGTTTTTTCCATTAGTCTCACTCCTCCCAGGGTGGTATTCCTAGCCAAATGATTTCCTCCTCTGGCTTCTCGTGGGCATAGGTATACTCAATAACCTGGCGAATGTTTTCAACCCTTATGCTTAATCCAGCAAGCCCCCCGATAAAGCCGAAGATAGGTGGCTTTTTCGGGGCACCGTACATCGCTGCTCTAACTTCCAGAGCCAAGATACCACTACGACCATACGAGATATTTCTATCTATTACCACCACCTTTGAAGCGTTCTGCAATACGGCGGCTATTTCTTGTGCAGGGAACGGACGAAACATCCTTACTCTCAGCAAGCCAACCTTTTTACCCTCCTGACGCAGTTCATCCACCACGTCGTGTGCCATACTAGCAACCGAGGTCATGGCTACTAAAATAACCTCGGCGTCTTCTGTGCGGTAGCACTCAAAAAAACCATAACGACGTCCAAAATGCTGGTAAAATTCCTCATCAACTTCTTTTATCACCTCTTTAGCAATTTCCATAGCATCCTGAGCTCGGCGCCGGAGCTTGCTGAGATACCCAGCGCCAGCCACAGCGCCAGGGCTAGCAAAAAACCGCAAAGGATTATCAACATCAAGCTTGAACTTCGTCTGTCTGGGGGGTAAGAAACTGTCCACCACTTCTCTGTCGGGAACAAATACTGGCTCATAGGTATGAGACATTATAAAGCCATCAAAGACAACCATCACTGGCAGGCTTACCGACTCAGCAATCCGGTAGGCTTGAATTATGGTATCCAATATTTCCTGATTACTCTGACAGTAAAACTGCATCCAGCCAGTGTCTCTCTGCCCAGGAGCATCATCCTGTTCCATAGCTATGTCTGGCGGGGGACCTAAGCTCGCCGTCACTACTGCCATTACAATAGGGCACCTCCCCCGTCCTGCCCAGTGAAGAACCTCATGCATTAGCGCTAGGCCCTGCCGAGCGGTAGCGGTAAAGGTACGCACACCACCAGCCGAGGCGGAAGCCAGAACAGAGAGAGCCGAATGTTCTGATTCCACCGGGATGAACTTGGCCGCTAACTCGCCTTTAGCGATATACTCCGAAAGCCTCTCTACTACGGTTGACTGAGGGGTTATCGGATAGGCCGCCACTACCTGAACTCGAGAGAGCATAGCTGCACAAGCAGCACTGTAAGTCCCACTAAAGAGCTCATAAGTCCCGCGCTTCATTCTCTCCTCTATAGCCATTTGCTTTCCTCCTCCAGTATTATCGCTCCACGAGGACACTCCTCAGCACATACGCCACAACCCTTACAATAGTCATAGTCAAAATCTACCTCTCCGTTTTTGCTCAGAACTGTCCCATCAGGACACAGGAACCAGCAGGTGTTACACTCATTGCAGCGGCCACAGTGGAAGCAACGCTGCGCCTCAGCTATGGCAGCGTCCTTAAGCGCTTCTAGTTCAGCCCCTGCAAGCTCCTGGCGTGGCTCTTGCTTGAAGTAATTAACGTTTAAGTCCTCATACTTGACCACTCGTTCATCCTCTGGCGATATTGAAATTTTACTACCAGTTAGCCAGGAGTTAATTCCTAAAGCTGCCTTCTTCCCGGCAGCGACTGCTTGAATGACTGTCGCTGGTCCGGTTTGAACATCACCAGCAACATAAACCTTAGGTACATTGGTGGCCATAGTTTCAGGATTGGCAGGTATGGTTCCGTCACGGGCAATCTCAACTCCTGAGCCATCAAGGAAGGATAGTTCAGGGGCTTGACCGATAGCGACAATTGCCGTGTCCGTATCCACATTGAATTCGGAGCCAGCGATAGGTATGGGCTTTCTCCTCCCGCTGTCATCCGGCTCTCCCAATTCCATGCGAAGGCATCGTACTCCGTTTACCTTGCCATCTTTAACTATAATCTCCGTTGGAGCCACCAGAAACTGTATTTCAATGCCTTCGCCTAGAGCGGCTTCCACCTCTTCAGAGACAGCCGGCATCTCTACCCTTGACCGACGATACAGAATACTAACGTGCCCTGCCCCAAGGCGGGTAGCTACCCTGGCTGAATCTATCGCCGTATTGCCACCACCAATTACACAAACTCTATCTCCAACTTTGACCTTCTCCCCAGAATTGGCCCGTTTCAAGAACTTCACCCCGGGGATAACCCCTTCCGTATCTTCGCCGGGAACATTTAGCTTCAAATCATTCCAAGCTCCTACAGCAACCAAGACAGCATCATAGCCCTCGGCCAAAAGAGCTTGTAAGGTTAGCTCCTGGCCAATAGCCACATTAGTTTTTATGTCAACACCCAGACTCTTAATGGCTTCTATTTCTTTGCTCACTATCGTATTAGGCAAGCGATACTCAGGCACACCCCAATATAGCATCCCTCCAGCCACCGGCAGCGCCTCAAAGATAGTAACCTGATAACCGTACCTAGCAAGATAATAAGCAGCACTTAATCCTGCCGGACCGGAACCGATAATTGCTACTCGTTCCTTTCTAGCCGGTAAATCCAAGGGAGAAAATCCTTGCTTTAATACAAAATCTCCTAGAAGGCGCTCCAGCGATTTGATGGCAATAGGCTGGTCAAACTCACTCCGATTGCAATCGGGTTCGCAAAAGCAAGGGCAAACTCGCCCGGTTATCGCCGCCAGCGGATTATCTTCCGTTAAGAGCTCTGCAGCCTCCCTTATCTTCCCCTCCTCAAGTAAGGCTAGATACTCACGTATCCTAATCCTCCCCGGGCAAGCATGACTACATGGCGCTAAGCTTTCGATTAGCACCGGGCGCATTGACCGCCATGTGCCGGTCTTACTCGTCAAGAGTGAAACCGCTTCCCCTTCCACAATTTGCACATGCATAGTCTCGTCGCAGACATCAAAACCCTTTATCTTCACCGACTAACCCCCTTAATAGATTTATCCACCACGCATTTTTACGCTGTGGTATGCTTCTTTCGCCGCTGCAACATTGGCTTCCTTTTTAACCGGAACCTCCACCTCTACGGCATGAAGTAAAGCATCAAGACTAACCAAGTCTATCAATTTGATAAAGCCCCCAATTATAGCAGTGTTAACTATTGGAGCTTGTGCCGTGCCTAGTCCATGTTTTACGGCGATAGAACTGGCATCGACTGTTGCTACCGAAAAATTAGACGAAAAATCAAACGCCTCCGGACCCTCGCGAGAGTTAATAAGAATCCATCCCCCTTTCTTTAAACCCTTATCAACCTGCGCCGCTTTCGTTTTAATGAGCCCCGCATCCAAGACAATTACATGGTCTGGCCTTTCCACTATGTCTTTCATATATATATACTTATTATCTACTCTTAAGAATGCCTGCACTGCTGCTCCCCTGCGTTCAGCACCAAAAAGGGGAAAGGCTTGCACATGTTTGCCTTCTCTCATCCCAGCTTCAGCCAGTATATTGGCACCCACCACCGCTCCCTGTCCACCCCTGCCATGCAAGCGAATTTCAATCATACTTCACCCCCTAACCATATTCCTTAAAGCTCTAGATGGAAATCAGAAGAAAATCCACTTTGTCCAAAAGCAGCCAATGAGCATTATAACAACGGATACTCCTTCCGTCAAGGATGTGAACGAGCGCAGACCCTTGATAAACAATCTGAACAGTAGTAGAATAAATAATACAGAACACACAAATATAGCTGTAGCGTAAGGAGGAGACTATGGAAAGTGGCACATGGAAGGTTAAAGCTGGGTTGGCACAAATGCTGAAGGGCGGAGTGATTATGGATGTAGTTACTCCCGAGCACGCCAAGATTGCTCAAGAAGCCGGCGCTTGTGCCGTGATGGCCTTAGAGAGAGTGCCAGCAGATATTCGTGCTGCCGGAGGTGTCGCTCGCATGGCTGACCCAGCGGTTATTGAAGCTATTATGAAAACCGTTTCTATACCGGTAATGGCTAAGTGCCGTATAGGTCACTTCGTGGAAGCTCAGGCACTGGAGGCCATGGATGTAGACTACATAGATGAGTCTGAGGTACTTACTCCCGCTGACGAAGCCCACCAGGTCTGGAAGCATGACTTCAAGGTTCCCTTTGTCTGTGGCTGCCGTAACCTGGGAGAGGCGTTACGCCGCATTGGTGAAGGAGCTGCTATGATTAGAACCAAGGGCGAAGCTGGTACCGGTAATATTGTCGAAGCCGTCAGGCACATGCGAGCGGTAATGGATAGCATCCGCAAACTGGCAAATATGCCAGAGGAAGAGTTGATGGCACAGGCTAAGGAAATGGGGGCCCCTTTTGAACTGGTAGAAGAGATACACCGAACCGGGAAATTACCAGTGGTCAATTTTGCCGCTGGTGGTGTGGCTACCCCAGCCGACGCCGCTCTAATGATGCAACTGGGCGCTGACGGAGTCTTTGTTGGTTCCGGTGTATTTAAATCCACCAATCCTGAAGCCAGAGCCAAGGCTATTGTCAAGGCGACTACCCACTATAAAGACCCACAAATCATTGCTGAGGTTTCCAAGAACCTGGGAGAAGCCATGCCCGGGCTGGATATAAAACAGATCCCCACAGAAGAACTATTGGCACCTAGAGGCCTATAATCTATAACAAAAGGAGATTGAAATGGCGAGCAAAACAAAGCGGTTTATAGTGCCCGCACAGCTTATAGAAGAACTCCCATACCATGATATGGCCAGGGCAAGGGAAGAATTTGGGCCTGCATACGATTACATGAGCAACTCCCTGGTACCAGAGGCGGATATCAACGTCAGTATAGACCATATAAAGCAGGTTCCGGTTGATTTTGAATCTCATATCGAACCCCATAAACATCCGGTGAGTGAGGTTTATGTGGTAATCGGTGACCTCACTGTTGAGGTTATTCTTGAAGGCGAAAGGCACGAGGTTAGTGGACCAGCAGGAGTATTCATTCCAGCAGGTATGCCACACACTATGCGCCCACTGAAAGGAAGCGGCTATTTTGCAGCAGTACTGGGAGGAGGAAAATATGAGTAACTCATTGTCCCTTAGTCTGCTGACACCTAGGAGGTGATAGCATGAGAATAGGTGTCCTTGCGGCGCAAGGAGCCTTTGCCGAGCACATAGCCACACTACACAAGCTACAGGTAGAAGCAATGCCCGTCCGCCTGCCCTCAGAACTCAGTGACTTGGACGGGCTAATCATTCCTGGCGGAGAAAGTACCTCTATCAGTCACTTGATGCTGGCCTATAACCTGATGAGCGAGATAAGAAATCTAGCTAAGAGTGGTCTCCCCATATTTGGAACCTGTGCCGGCATGATACTTTTAGCCAGCAGAATATCAGATTCAGACGGAATAGAACCCATAGGAGTTATGGGCTTAACCGTTAGACGTAACGCCTTTGGCCGGCAAGTGGATAGCTTTGAGACCGAGCTCAAAATACCAGTCCTAGGGGAAAAACCCTTTCCCGGCGTATTCATTCGAGCCCCAGTAATGGAACGGGCAAGCAGTGAAGTGAAAATACTAGCTAGTTTAGCCGATGGTACCATCGTTGCCGCCAGGCAAGAGAAGTTACTGGTTTCTGCCTTCCACCCCGAGTTGACTAACGACCTGAGATTCCATCAATACTTTTTAGATATTGTAGCCGGTCACCAATGAATTTGGGTTAGAGGAGGATATTTTTGCCCAAAGTAACTACCGATGACCTAGATGCCCTGCTTAGCATTCTACCACCTCATATTTACCAGCCATTATGCCAGCAAGAAAACACCAGTGAGTTGCTGGAAGTAATCCTGGACCTGGGTCGTTCTCCTGAAGCTCGCTTCCCCCAGCGGGAGGTAGTTCTCAACCCCCAAGAAGTTACTGAGTCAGATATTGAGTATGTAGTTTCGCGCATCAGTAGCTTCGGGGATGATAATCGGGCTGGAATTGAGCGCACCCTGCACCGTATCTCAGCCATTCGTAATCGCAAGGGGCGCATCGTCGGGCTTACCTGTCGTGTGGGTCGGGCTGTCTTTGGCACCATAAAGGTTATAGAAGACCTTATTCAGTCAGGCAAGAGTGTCCTGCTGCTAGGTCGCCCCGGGGTAGGCAAAACGACCATGCTCCGCGAAGTTGCTCGAGTGTTAGCTGATGACTTCAATAAACGGGTTATCATTGTAGATACGTCAAATGAAATTGCTGGCGATGGCGATATTCCCCACCCAGCTATTGGCCATGCCC
>CAZQZA010000052.1:0-7439 GCA_964597725.1 uncultured Dehalococcoidales bacterium
CCCTTTCCTAATGGCAAGCACCTCTTTCTCTGGGGTGATGCCCATAAATCTGCTCAGGAGATTAAAAGGTTCTCCTCAAAAGATGCCAAGGCTTACCTGGAATTATTGCGACTTATAGAGCGAGTGACAAAATTTATAGAACCCTTACTCCTCAAGCCCCCTCCCAATCTCACCTCCAGCAGCCCCACCAACCTAGCAAACCTCCTTGGTCTGGCAGTAAAGCTCCGCAGGCAAAAGGATATATTCCAAGAGATAAAGATGATGACCATGAGCATTAAGGATTTCCTTGATGAAAGGTTTGAGTCAGAGGAGGTTAAAGCTGCCCTAGTAGCTGAAAGCTTAATCGGGTCCTATGGCGGTCCAATGACCCCTGGAAACGCCTATTATATGGTTCACTACAGTCTAGGAGTAGGAGAATGGGGATACGTTAAAGGTGGTATGGGGACTATTACCCAGTCTCTGGCCCAAGCGGCTCAGCAGCTTGGCGTAACTATCAGAACAGGCGCCGAAGTCGAGCACATCATAGTTAAAAACGGAGCAGCCAAAGGGGTAGCACTGGCAAATGGTGAGGAGATAATGGCTAAGGTCATAGCCTCCAATGCAGACCCCAAGCGAACATTCCTGAGACTCGTTGGGCAAGAATACCTTGATGAGAGCTTTAGGCAAGAGATTAAGAATATAAAGATGAGAGACACTGCTGTCAGGATTAACTGTGCCCTAAGCGAGCTTCCTGACTTTACAGCCTATCTCGGCAAACAACCTAAACCTTACTATAAGGGAAAGTTTCGTATCATCCCCTCAATGGAATACGCTGAGAAGGCCTGGGATGATGCCAAATATGGACTCCCTTCAGAAAAGCCCTTCATTTCATGTACTATCCCGACAATGGTAGAACCTGGGCTAGCACCACCCGGGAAACACATCATAAATATATTTACTCAATATGCACCTTATCATCTCAAGGGAACAAGCTGGGAGAAGGTAAAAGACGACTTTGCCGATAGGGTTATCGACACCCTGGCTGAGTATGCCCCAAATATAAAGTCGGCTATTATTGAGCGCCAGGTCCTTACCCCACTGGACTTTGAAGAAAGATACTACCTCACCGAGGGTACCATCTCCCATGGTGAGATGAGCTTAGACCAGTTGCTTTTCCTGAGACCCGTACCTGGTTGGGCTAATTATAGAACGCCGATTAACAATTTATACCTGTGTGGTGCTGGGACCCATCCCGGAGGTGGGGTAATGGGTGCCCCGGGCTATAATGCTGCGCATAGGATTATTAAGGATTGGAAATGGCGGAGACTGAAATAAGGAATGGAGTTAGCTAAGTAAAGTTAAGGGCTTGACAAAAGGCTAGTTATATGGTTTTATATGGTTTAAGACTGGTGACTCTCCACAATGGAGTAAGTATTAAAGGGGGTGATTGATGAAATAATACTTAAATATTCAGCAGACTAACAAAAAATTCTACAGGAGGTTTTAAGTGAAAAAGGTATTATTAGCTCTAATTGTTAGCGTGATGTTATTGACATTAGTGGCTGCTTGTGCTGCACCAACACCAGCCCCAACCCCAACACCAACGCCAACACCAACGCCCACACCAACACCAAGCCCGCCACCAGCAGCAGAGGTGTTTAACTGGAGGTTTACCAGCTGGTCTACCCCAGGAAGTTACTACGGAGACGAAGGCTACCCCAGTTTCTGCCAGCAAATAGAGGACATGTCCGGTGGCCGAATTACCGTTGAGTATGTAAGCGCTGCAGCCCTCGCCGGAGAATTTGGAGCATTTGATGCTATTAGGCAAGGAATAATCGAGATAGGTTGTCCCTGGGTAGGAGGTTACGATACCGTTTTAGTTGAGGCTAAATGTGAGTATGGCTTACCTTTTGGCATGCGTCATTCCAACGATATGCTGACCTTGTACTATGAGAAAGGATGGCAGGAACTCCTGCGAGAGGCTTATATGGAGTTATCCCCCCCGGTTTACTACCTATCCCCTGATATTTGGTGCCCCTTATATCTGACGGTCAACACACCAGCTACAACCCTAGATGACCTGAGGAAGTTAAAGATAAGGGCCGTAGGTGGCGTCGCCGATTATATGGGAAGGCTAGGAGTTACTACAGTGGTGGTAGCCTATGAAGAGCTATATACCGGGGTAGCCACCGGCACCATTGATGGGCTAATAGGTCCTGGACTGGCTGAGTTCTACGACCTCAAGACTTATGAGTTTGCCAATTATATAATAGAGCCATCCTTCATCGGGGCTGTTATGGGAGCCGACTACATGGTTAATATGGATGCCTGGAATAGCCTGCCTGAAGACCTGCAAGAAATCGTCTACGGAGCCGCCCAGAGCGCCTCTTCAAGGGTTGGAGTAGTCGGCTGGACTCAATATGAGCTCGAAGGTACGGTAATAATGCTTGAGGAAGGAGCCGAATTCGTTCAACTGGAAGATGCCGCCCTCCCGGTACTGGCAGAAAAGGCAAAGGAGCAGTGGGCTGATGTAGCAGCTATATCTCCCAGGACCGCCGAGATGATGGCAATATATGAGCAGCACATGAAGGATCTGGGTTACATATAGACTAAGTTGTGTAGCTGTGGCTGTTCTAGAAGAACCTGTTTACTAAGAGTAGAGTGAAGGGCGAAACCCCATCAGAAGAACCCCCCCTCCCTTTCGTCAGAGAGGGAGGGGGGTTTACCGAATAAATAGCTGACCTCATAAATTGGGTAAGGAGTAATGAATGAAGGTTGTTGAAGCTATCTTTCGCGCTATTGACTTTATAAGCGCGTGGACAGGAAAGATAGCGGCTTATATTCTCATCCCCCTGGTTTTAGTACTAGTATATGAGGTCGTATCAAGGTATATGTTCAATGCTCCTACCGTTTTTGCTCATGAGACAGGTATCTACCTATATGCTATCAACGGCATGATGGCCGGGGCATGGGTTCTCCTCCACGAGGAGCACGTCAAGATGGATGCGCTCTACGGGCGTTTGCCTCTCAAAACTAAAGCCATCCTAGACATCGTTACAGCACCACTTTTCTTCATCTTCGTCTCTATGGTCATATGGCACGGAGGAATCATGGCGTACCATTCAATAATATCAAATGAGCATACTTCCTCTGTTTGGTCGCCTCCGTGGTACCCTTTCAAAACGATAATGCCGGTAGCCGCCTTCCTGCTACTACTTGAGGGGATATCTAAATTCCGTCGAGACATCCTAACTACCTGTGGAAAGAGGGGGGTTTCATGAGCATTGAACACGTTGTTATAATTCTAGTTGTGACTGCTCTGGCAGTTTTTGTCACCGGACTGCCTATCGGCTTCGCCCTGGGTAGCGTGGCACTGATATACGCCTTTTTCCTATGGGGACCCCATGCTTTGGGGATAGCGGCTATTGCCGGCATGGCCTCGATGCAACCCTGGATATTCGTAGCTTTGCCCCTCTTTATCCTAATGGGGATGATACTAGAGCGCTCCGGTGTTGGCAACGCAATGTATGACACGCTGCATAAGTGGATGGGTCCTATAAACGGCGGCCTGGCAATGGGGACAGTGATAATGTGCACAGCGATAGCGGCTATGGTTGGGATAATGGGAGCTGGCATTGTTACTGCGGGAGTGATAGCTATGCCGGAGATGTTCCGCCGCAAATATGATAAACGCATGGTAATGGGGTCTATCATGAGTGGAGGGGTGCTGGGGACACTCATCCCGCCCAGCATACCGATGATACTCTATTCCCTGTACGCCAGGCAATCGGTAGGGAAGATGTTTGCTGGAGGATTGATACCCGGGCTGATACTCTCCACTTTCTACTGTACCTACATAGGTATAAGGTGCTTAAGGAACCCAAAGATGGGTCCGGCGTTACCGGTTGAAGAGAGGGTAGGTTGGAAGGAGAAAGTTGTATCCGTGAGGGGCTCAATCTTGCCCGTTCTTCTTATCCTAACCGTTCTGGGCTCGATTTTTACCGGGGCGGCCACCCCTACCGAAGCCGCTGCCGTAGGTGCTTTTGGAGCATTTTTATGTGCTGTTGTTTACCGCAAGTTTAGCTGGGGGATGCTTAGGGAGGCGTGCTACCGCACCACCAGGCTCATGGGATTGATTTTGTGGATTATGGTTGGCATCGGGTGCTTCAATAGTTTCTTCATGGGCATGGGAGGGGCACATCTGGTAGAGGGACTAACCGTGGGAGTAAACCGCTGGGCGGTTCTGATAGTAATGCAGCTCAGCCTGTTTGTCATGGGGATGTTTTTAGATGATTACGCTATTGTCATGATTGCTACCCCAATCTATGCACCGGTAATTGTATCCCTGGGCTTCGACCCTCTGTGGTTTGGTATCCTTTTCATTATGAATATGCAGATGGCTATGTTGACCCCCCCTTATGGCTTTGCCACCTTCTATATGAAGGCGCTGGTTCCAAAAGACATACTTATCACCGATATCTGGCGTGCTATTATACCTTTCGTTGGACTTCAGGGAATTGGCTTGATATTGGTTATGGTCTTCCCAAAGATTGCGCTGTTCATACCCGGCTTACTATTCAGATAAGGAATAGTAACAAGGGGTCTCTGACTCCCTCCCATACTTATTCAATAAGTAATATTAATTATCAATTAGTATAGCTACTTGCTCCTAAGGTATACTTACCTTATTCTATACCCATGCCCCCATATAATGTCTCTGAGGAAACCATGGGAGTTTTACCTTTCGTACACCACGGTTGAAAGAGAGGGGGGGATAAAGGGGGTGAGGTAGATTTTATTATAAATTGACTTCAGCGTAAATACACTGGTAACATTAGGTAGAGGCGGAGTAGTTATTATGACAAGCATACCGAGACTTTCTCTCTTTCCATTAACGGCTGAGGTGAATACGCAGGGTCACCTGCTAATTGGTGGCTGTGACAGTGTTGAGCTGGCCGCTGAATTTGGCACGCCGTTGTATGTCTTTGACGAATTTAGCCTGCGCCGTAAGTGCGCCGAGTTCAGGGAGGAGTTTGGTCTCCGCTATGCGGATACTACGGTTATTTATGCCGCCAAAGCCTTCATAAATAAGGCTCTGGCACTTATTTTGAAGGAGGAAGGGCTAGGCTTGGACGTAGTCTCGGCTGGAGAGCTCGGTATTGCCCAATCAGTTGGTTTTCCCCCGGATATGGTCTACTTCCATGGTAATAATAAGTCAGCCGAGGAAATCAGGCTTGCCCGCAACTGGCACATTGGCCGCATAGTGGTGGACAATTTTCATGAGCTTACTGTGCTCGGTGAAATAGACAAGGAGCCGGGCGATACACCCGATATATTGCTGCGGCTGTCTCCAGGAATTGACCCGCACACTCACCAGTATATTGCCACCGGGGCTATTGATACTAAGTTTGGTTTTCCATTAGCTAATGCAGAAGAGGCAGTGGCTCAAGCCATATCAGCTAATCTGAACCTAGTTGGTCTGCACTTTCACCTGGGTTCACTGCTCTTTGACACTGAGCCATATGAGCGGGCTATCGAACTAATACTTAGCTTTGCTGCTAAAATGAAGTCGAAATATAGCTTTGAACTCAGGGAGTTAAATGTTGGTGGGGGGTTTGCTGTACAATATACCCTGGGTTCTCCAGCGCCACCGGTTTCTACCTATGCTGAGGTAATAACATCTAAGATTATTAGCCAGTGCCGGGAGCTACAGCTCGCCTTACCACAGCTTATTATTGAGCCAGGCAGAGCAATTGTAGGGCAGGCTGGGGTGGCATTATATCAGGTTGGAGTGGTTAAAGAGATACCAGATGTCAGGTGCTATATCTCAGTAGACGGTGGCATGGCGGACAATATCCGCCCGGCTCTTTATGGGGCTAAATATGAGGCGATAGTAGCTAATAAGGCATCAGCCGTAGAGACAAAGAAGGTTACCATTGCTGGCAAGTTTTGCGAGTCTGGCGATATACTAGTCACAGATATTAATCTGCCCCCGGTCTTCACCGGTGATATTATAGCTATACCTGATTGTGGTGCCTATTGCTTGTCTATGGCCAGCAACTATAACGCCTCATTTAAGACGGCTATTGTTATAGTCAGGGAAGGTAAAGCACGTCTAATTCGGCGTCGAGAGACCATTGATGACCTGATTGGATGTGATATTGTTTAGAGGAGACTTTAGAGGGTGAAAGGAATAAACTGGGATGGAAAAACATTTTGCTGCTGCTATACCACAGGAATGGATAGGACAAAAAGTGAAGGTTCTCACTAGTATAGCCTTAGGTAACGAAATTAAGGGTATACTGAGTGAAATAGGCACAGACTATATTGTAGTTGGTAAAGATATAATCAACGTTAGGCATGTAGTTAAAGTTAGAAGGGCTTAGGGGCTAATGTCAGTGTGGCAGGTTGTTGGGCACAATCGAGTACTGTCTTTACTCCAGCACAGTTTGCAGCGGCAGTCTCTGGCACATGCCTACCTTTTGGTAGGTCCGCCACACGTGGGTAAAATGACGCTGGCTCTGGAGCTGGCTAAGGCATTGAACTGTGAGGCGGCTGAGTCACCCTGTGGTGAGTGCGTCTCATGTTACAAAATAGCTGCCGCTAAGCATACAGATGTCCAGATTATAGGCGTGACCCAGGATGTAAACTCAGTCGAGGCTAGACCTCGGGTAGAAATTAGCATTGACCAGATAAGGGAAATGCAGCACTCAGCTAGCTTACCACCCTTCGAGGGTAAGCATAAGGTATTTATTATTAATGGCGCCGAGCTCCTGTCAAACGAAGCAGCTAACTGCCTACTTAAGACCTTAGAGGAACCTGAGGGCAGGGTAATTTTTATCCTGCTGACTATCAATGACCGGCTGTTGCCAGCAACGGTAGTTTCTCGTTGTCAGCGGCTGGAGTTACCTCCCCTGGCAGCTATTGAGATAGAAGCGGCTCTTCATAGTGGTTGGGGCGTTGAGCCAGCGAAGGCTAAACTTCTGTCCAAACTTTGCCGTGGCTGCCTAGGCTGGGCAATATTGGCTATCTCTAATGATACCTTGCTTCAGCAGCGGAGAGAAAGGTTGGATAGGCTACTTGACATTATCAATGCTGACTATGAGGAGCGTTTTACTTATGCTGCCCAGTTAGCCACTCAATTCAGTCAGAACCGGGAGCTAGTTATGGAAGTACTGGATTTGTGGCAAGAGTGGTGGCGCGACCTGCTACTGGCTAAGGTAGGTTCGAGTGAGGCGATTACTAATATTGACATATCAAGTACAATTGTTGAATGGGCCAAGTGTTATAGTCTGGCTCGAATAAAGAACTGCATTAATAGTATTCAAGCGGCTGGGGAGCAACTCAGACAGAACGCCAATCCCCGACTGACACTGGAGGTATTAATGCTTGATATGCCTAGAAAGGAGAGGCACGGCAAGGAGATTGCCACTGCCCTAAACTATGGCTGAGATTGTTGG
>CAZQZA010000053.1:0-6996 GCA_964597725.1 uncultured Dehalococcoidales bacterium
AATTGACAGCCCCGTTGGATTGCCGGGAAGAGCCATACAGAATAGGTTTCTTGAGGAGATATCATCGGGAATTAGAAGACCATTTGAATGCCCCTGGGAGTGTCTGAAAACCTGCGATGTTGACAGTGCGCCATACTGCATTTGTGCTGCCTTGACCAATGCCAAAAAGGGGAAACTTGAAAGGGGATTTGCTTTTGCCGGGACTAATGCCTTTAGGATAGATACAATCATCTCCGTTAGAGAGCTTATTGAGACTTTACTAATGGAATATGAAAATGCAGCATCTACATAAATTGCTTTGTTAGTCAAAGCAATAAGGCAAGGTTCATAAATACGGGGCTGGGGAATCAAAAGGGACGAGGCCCCGTCAAGGAATTCTCCTCCTTTACTCCTTAGAGGGGGTGAAGGGTAAAGAGTAAGGGGTTGGTAGACAATCGCTGATTAGACAAACTTAAAAAGGAGGTATCAAATGAGCAACACGATGGAAAATCTGCAGACTGCTTTTGCCGGGGAAAGCCAGGCCAACCGGAAATATTTGTTTTTTGCCGAGAAGGCAGATAAAGAGGGTCACCCTCAGATAGCCCGACTGTTCCGAGCGGCTGCGGAATCGGAGACAGTTCACGCCCGAAATCATCTGAAGAGTATGGGTGGCATTGGTTCAACCAAGGATAACTTGCAGGCAGCCGTGGCAGGGGAGCATTACGAATTCACGCAAATGTATCCCGGTTTCATTGAGCAGGCCAAGGCTGAAAATAACAATGATGCTGAAACCAGTTTCGACTGGGCGAACAAAGTAGAGAAAATCCATCACCACCTGTATCAAAAGGCGCTGGAGGATTTTGCCTAGAATTCATAATTGGGGGGGTTAAGATGCTAGCCACCGGCATTATAGCAGTTGTTATTGGGTATCTCCTTGGCTCTATCCCATTTGCCTACATTGCTGGTCGCCTGATAAAGGGGGTAGATATTCGGCGGGTAGGCGGTGGGAATATGGGTGCCTTGAATGTCATGCGGGAAGTAGGGACGGTTGCCGGGTGGGCCGTTCTCTTTGCTGACATGGGTAAGGGTGTACTAGCAGTGCTTATTGCCCAGTGGCTAAGTGTTTCCGCGATAATCGTGTTCGTTGCTGGCTTGGCGGCAGTGGTGGGTCATAGCTGGCCCATTTTTCTCGGTTTTAAGGGAGGCCGGGGAGCGGCCACTACCATGGGAGTACTCCTCGCCTTAGCGCCGGTTGAGTTTGCCATTAGCTTCGCCATAGTGGTGATAGTTGTTTTGGTTACCAACAATGTGAGGCTGGGAGTAGGTGTGGGGTTAGCTTTTTTGCCGCTAATTATCTGGTGGTTTGGGGGTGAGGTTAGGCTCATCATCTATTGCCTGGCACTTGCCCTCTTTCTACTTCTGAGGAATGTGCTGGCCTTAAAACGGGACTTAGCTACCGCAGGTAATAAAAAGGACTTCATCGTTGATAAGAAGTTTACCCCCTGGCAAACAAAGAAGAGAAAATAGTGGCACATCTGGCTATTGCCCTAGCCACTAGACCACATGGTATGGAAAACCTATAATAAATAAAAGGAGGTATCAAATGAGTAACACAATGGAGAATCTAGAGACTGCTTTTGCCGGTGAGAGCCAGGCTAACCGAAAATACCTGTTTTTTGCGGAGAAGGCAGATAAGGAAGGTCATCCCCAGATAGCCCGGCTGTTCCGAGCGGCTGCGGAATCGGAGACAGTTCACGCTCGAAATCATCTTAAAAGTATGGGTGGCATTGGTTCAACCAAGGATAACCTGCAAGAGGCGGCAAAAGGAGAACACTACGAATTTACACAGATGTATCCTGGTTTCATCGAGCAGGCTAAGGCGGAAAACAACCAGGGTGCTGAAACCAGTTTCGACTGGGCGAACAAGGTAGAGAAAATCCATCACGGTCTATACCAGAAGGCACTGGAGAACCTTGAAGCGGGAAAGCAGATGACGGACGAGCCTTACTTTGTCTGCCAGGGCTGCGGCTATACGGTAGCTGGAGAAGCCCCGGAGAAGTGCCCTGTCTGCGGTGCGCCGCGCAGTATGTTCAAGCGGGTGGAGTAGGGGGAAATTTGGGAAATATTCTTTGCCAGCGAAATTTGGTATAATAAGACACAGCGTAACTCATGTTTTGTGCTTGACTTAAATCATGTGATATGAAATGATATCTTACACCCTTCATGCTAAAGACAGGATGAAGCAGTATGGAATTACAGAGGAAGAAGTGGAGTATTGCCTAAACAACTACCATACCTCTTATACTGATAAAAAAGGCAATCCAATATACAAGGCAGACCTACCAAGCGGCAGACGTATCAAGGTAGTGAAGGCAAAGTCGGTTGATCCAATAATAATCATCACGGTAGCCGCTTAAGTGAAGGAGGAGCTCAATGAAATTCAAGTATGATCCAGAGGCCGATGCAATTTATATCTACCTTAGCGAAAAGCAATATGCTTACGGGACGGACTTGGATGATGAGCGACGTATTGATTACGCCTCCGACAACACTCCAATTGGAGTTGAATTGCTCTGTGTCAGCGAAGGTGTAAATTTGAATAGCCTTCCGCACATAGATGAAATTGCTAAGGCTCTGGAAGCTGAAGGAATCAAGATTTATATCATGGAACGCCCACCATCAATAACTTGGCAAAGCTATTCGAGTGTGTTTAATTGGCAAGATTATCAAAATATGTTTAACGTTACAGAAGGGATAGGAAAATCGACTGCGCGCCTTACAGAAAAAGAAGAGGTAACAGTATGAAACTCGATTTTGCGTTCGTTTGCGACTATGCAGAAGCAACCCGGAAAATAAATGCTCTTGGCATCGGGTTTGATACCATTTATGCTCCCAAAGTTCCGTGCAAACATCCTTCTTTCTTCCTTGTTATTCAGTTGCGGGCAAATGTGGTAGAGGCAGGAGAAAAAAACCTGGAAGTTCGACTGATTGATGAGGATGGAAAGGACATCATTCCCGCTATAAGCGGGAAATTCAGCATACCCAAGCCATCTGCAGGAACAGAAAGTATAGGTCGAATAGCGATGCAGTTTGGCAATGTAGAATTCCCACACTATGGTTCATACTCTTTACACGCAGTGATAGAAGGCCACGAAATGGTTCATGTGCCGTTAAAAGTTAGCCCACCTCCCCAAACAGGCTGATATGTCGGGTAACGTCACAACTTCTTCGGTCTTCTCTAATCTACCCACCCCCTAACCATCTCCTCCTCCCCCTGTTTACTGGTTACTTTGCCATCCAGTCTGGCTTCGTGTAGTAGGGTTAGTATTTCTTTGATGCGGGGGCCGGGGCTAATGCCCATTCTTTGCAGGTCAGTGCCGGTGAGGGTTGGTTTGACATAACGTAGCTTATTGAGGAATAGATGAATGTGCTGGCGCACTATGGGTGAATCGCTGGCTAGCGAGTTAGCGGTAATTGCAGTTAAAGAATAGCCGTGAAGGAAGCGGTAGATGCTACTGGGGGGGAGTTCGGGGTCAGCCAGTGAGTTAAGTTTAGCTTTGATGCTGCCAGTATCCCGCAGCGTTTGAGCTAATGATTTGGGTAATCTGAGTTTATTCGCAAGCTGTTCCGCCTCTTCTTCAGTCAGGCGGTAAGCTAGCAGGGCAAGGTAGAGCCCGACCGGGGGTAGGTTGGGGGAGCTTAGCTGGCGGGCTTGCTCGAACTTCCCTACCAGCCAGCCATTACCCTTTAGAGAAGGGTGTAGCCACTTAAGAACACTAAGTTCTTGAGCACGACGCAGGATTTTCTCTGGGAATTCTTCCTTCAATACCAGTTCTAATTCATGCCGTATTCGGTCGCCACTAATAGTATCCAGCATGGGTATATCCCGCTTGAGTAGCTTGAGGGTGGACTCTTCCAGGTGAAAATTCAGCCGCTGCTCGTAGCGCAGGCCACGCCAGATGCGAGTAGCATCATCAATAAAGCTCTTTTCATGCAGAATGCGGATAAGTTTATGTTCCAAGTCATACATGCCCCCATACAGGTCAATCAGTTCGCCGTAGTGGCCGGAGTTAAGATGAATAGCCATGGTGTTAATGGTAAAGTCACGCCGAGAAAGGTCACTTCTTAATGACCCAGGCTTCACGCTTGGTAGTGCCCCGGGCTTAGCATAGGTCTCGGAGCGGGCGGTGGCCAGGTCAACGCTCCATTTGTTCCACTGGAGTTTAGCCGTATTGAAATGGGGATGGGTTATGATTTTCCCGGGATAAACCTGCGTTAACCGGTGTGCCAGATTTATGGCATCACCTTCTACCACTAAGTCAAGGTCAAGATTGGTTCGTCCTAGAAGCAGGTCACGGACGACACCGCCGACAAGGTATAGGCTCTGTCCCTGACTATAAGCAACCTCACCAGCCACCTGCATAAAGTGAACCAGCTCGACTGGTAACTGTTTTTCAATTCTACTTACTAGGTTAATAATCTTAGGCATTTTCCTTTGGTTTGATAGCTCAAATTATAGCACAGGTTATTAATCATATCAGGTAGATAATGGTTATACCACCGACAATCATGGCGGTAGCAATAAGTCGTAAGGCAAGCGCTCCTCTGCCAGGCTGCCACTCCAGCAACCCGGGTGAAATACGGCTCAGGATAAGGGCGAATATAACCACGAATATAGGGCGGCTACTGATGATGGTTGAGACCAGAGATACCGGCCCCCTTTCTAATGCCCAGAATTGCAGCACTACTGCTATCGGTGCCAGTGTCTCATTAAAAGTGAGCAAAGCTATAGCCGAGTTCCTTTGTTTCATGTTACTTAACTGTCTGAAGATATGAGGACGCATTGAGGCTAGTATAAAGATAACGGACAGGCAGAATGCACTAAGCCAGAACATATTCCAGAATGAGACGTAAGTCAAGGCGTACTTACTGGCTATGTCTGCCGTTGCCATAAGCAAGCTAGCACCGAAGAGGAAGAGGAATGGTTTGCCCGGCCAGGTAATAGAGCCAGTTGGTCCCTGTCTAACTGAGATAACTACCGCTCCAGCCACCACGACAATTATCGCCAGCCACTGCAAGTGGTATAGGCTCTCCCCCAGTAACGGTGTGGCCATAATCGCCACGAAGATGGGGTAAGTATAGACCACAGGTATCACCCGTGATACCTCTTCTTTCTTCATGATATAGAGCAAAATGATGATGGAAAAAGTGCGGAGTATGCCTGAAACTACTGCCACCAGTAATGGCCATGTGCCGATACCCGCTGGTAGGGGAAATAGTAAAAACGATACGAGAGCATAAAATAGATGAATAATACCCACTGGTAGCAGGAAAGCCCGCAAACCTGGCATTCGTTTGGAGAGAAGACGGCTGTCAATTATGCTCACTGCGCTGAAAACAGCTGTGCTCAGTATCGCTGTGTTAACCCAACTCATTAGTATTGACGCCCACTTTTCAAAACTTATCACTATAGCTTACACTATGTCAGGTTAAATGCAAAGATTTTCTGGCTCTCGAATCGGTAGCTATTAAGATTGTTTAACAACCCATCCCCCCAACCTCTATCCTTGAAAGGAGAAGGAGATAAAGGGGGTGAGGTTGTCAACATTGTTATTTGCCTGATATTTTCCTATAATGGAGTCTATAACGGTTATGAAAGTAGTTTCGGTTGTAGGTATGGCTGGTGCTGGTAAATCGGAGGTAGCCCGACTATTTGAGGAGAGCGGCTTCATTAGAATAAGATTCGGTGATGTCACCGATGAAGAAATCAAGAAGCGAGGCCTGGAGCTAAACGAGAATAACGAGCGCTACATTAGAGAGCTCCTTAGAAAAGAGCACGGGATGGCAGCCTATGCCAAGCTTAATTTACCTAGAATTGATGAAGTGTCAAAATATTCAGACGTGGTTGTTGATGGGCTCTACTCCTGGGAGGAATACACCTTTCTCAAGACTCATTATAATGGGAAAGACTTTTATGTCGTCGCCGTTTGGGCATCGCCTGGAACTAGGTATATCCGGTTAACTGCTAGATTAAACCGACACCTGACAGCGGAAGAAGCTGCCAGTCGGGATAAGGCAGAAATAGAGAACACTAATAAGGGCGGACCGATTGCCATGGCAGACTTCACCATTGTGAACGAATCCTGCTTGGAAAACTTGAGGAAGGAAACGAGAAGGATTATCTCTAGGCTAAGGTGAAAAGATTGACCAGACCAGATAGTGATGAGTATTTTCTGAAGATAGCCTCGGTGGTAGCCGAACGCTCAACTTGCCGTCGCCACCATGTGGGGGCAGTGGCAGTGAGGAATAAACATATACTGGCTACCGGCTACAATGGTGCCCCTTCCGGACTTAGGGATTGCCTTGAGCTTGGCTGCCTGCGAGACGAGATGAACATACCGTCGGGGACAAGGCATGAGGTATGCCGGGGTATTCATGCCGAACAAAATGTAATTATACAAGCCTCCCTTCATGGCGTCAGCCTTGAGGGGAGCACTATTTACGCTACCCATACGCCGTGCCGACTTTGTGCTAAGATGCTGGTGAATGCTAAGATAAAGCGGTATGTCAGCTATGGCAAATATGACGATAATTCATTTATTGACTTGTTCCAGGAAGCCGGGATAGAATTTGAAATAAAAAAAAGGCCATCTTCGCGAATAAACTATTTGGCTTGACATATCGTTGATATAGCAGGTGTATAATGTCTGTTCCACATGCCAAAGTAATTGTTAATCCAGTAGCCGGAGCCCACTCAACACACCGCAAGTGGCCCCTCATTAGTCAGCGGTTAAGAGAGGTGGGGTTA
The DNA here is from genome assembly GCA_964597725.1 of uncultured Dehalococcoidales bacterium. GTDB lineage: Bacteria > Chloroflexota > Dehalococcoidia > Dehalococcoidales > JAUVZE01 > CAZNEL01. The sequence goes on from CAZQZA010000053.1 coordinate 6,788, forward strand.
TCATTTGACCACGAATATACTGAGGGGGTGGGGCATGCCATAGAGTTAGCTCGAGCGGCTGCCAGTGATGGCTACCGGTATTTAGTGGCTGTTGGGGGTGATGGGACGGTGAACGAGGTAGCCAACGGTATACTCTCTTCAACTAGCTTAAGGAGAACAACCCTCGGGGTGGTAAGCACTGGTACCGGCAGTGATTTTGTGCGTTCGGT
>CAZQZA010000054.1:0-6967 GCA_964597725.1 uncultured Dehalococcoidales bacterium
GCAGCGGACTGAAAATCCGCGTGTCCCCAGTTCGATTCTGGGCCTCGGCACCAAAATAAGGGCGGAAGTAGTTCAGCGGTAGAATGCCTCCTTGCCAAGGAGGAGGTCGCGAGTTCGAATCTCGTCTTCCGCTCCAGAAGACACGCCGAAGTGGCGGAAGAGGTAGACGCGGCAGTCTCAAAAACTGTTGAAGGGCAACCTTCGTGTCGGTTCGAGTCCGACCTTCGGCATTAGATAGTTACCTACTTCTTCAGTGGCTAAGGTACAAATAAAATCTAAGGCGGTGATAATACACTGACAAACGAGGAGCGCCAGGCCGTTCTAGATGCTGGTGGTCATAGTGAGACAGGATGTCTTAAGGTGTGCGGAATAGCAGCTCAAGTTGCCGCTGAGAAAATAGTGGAACTTAGTTAAAACCCGGCGTTCCGGGTGCTGTAGGCAATCAATCCATTGGATGGAAGACATTGCCGAGTTGTGTAGTGGTAGCACAGGGGACTTTGAATTTCGTAATAGGCATGAACTGTTAAACAACTCCCTCAAGTCTCGTAGACAAGACCTCTCACTTGAAACATTCCCTTCTACCAAGCATATCTCTCTAGAGCTATCGTTGTTTCTACAATTGGCTCTATTCCCCTGAGTCTGGCTATGACCTTAATCCTCAAAATAGTCCCACGTTAATAGTGGGCAGTCCCGGGGAAAACGAATCATGTCTAGCATGAATGAGGTTAAGTGAGTTCACTAATATAAAGCGTGGTGATACCGATTGGGAAACTCGTACCATAACCACAATCGGGAAGGTGAATAAGCAAAGGAGAGTACCTTTTATACAGAGAACAACCAAGCTATTGTGATTGTATCTGGGGGGAAATCACACACAAGGGAATATCTGGGGATTCAGCATATATGGTATTGAAACCATGCTAAAGGGATTAAGCCGAGATACGGGGATTGAGTTTTCCTGCCATGGCTTCAGGAGGGGTTTTGCCTGCACTCGGCACCGCAAGGGACTATCTACCCTAGACATCATGCACCTAGGTGGCTGGTCAGATTTGAGTATGGTCTTGAGATACACTGGAAGTATTACCTTCGAAGATTGCTCGGCATACTACTGAGAGATAGGCATAGGATAGTAGCTGGGAAAGCCTCGACGTGGTGCTGAGATATACTAGGTTGACAAAGTTTGAAGATAGCCTGAAGCACTATCAGTGCCTTAGTCATATCTCTTGACAATGACATTGCTGAGGGAGTATAACAGGAGCATCAAGTAGATAATCCTTCAGGTATTACTAAGTTGAGATAGTGGGAGGTTGAAATGACTAGTAAAGATACTGCTACCGGTTTTGCTATCGGGTTTTTCGTGGGAGCGGCTATCGGTCTGGCTATCGGATTCCTCTACGCTCCACGACCGGGAGCAGAAGCAAGGCAACTAATAAGAGAGAAAACAGAAGAGGTGAAAGAGAAAGCAATTGGCGTTATTGACAAGGTGCAGGAATCCGCTGCTAAGGCAAGATACACGAAAAGATGGGCGGAGCAACGGAGTTGACAGTAAGGCCGCACAAACATTTTTTCATATCAAAACAGCGATGAAAGAGTTACCTTCATTCAGCCTAGTCAAGGCGGTATTGCCCTAGGTCTAAGATATGAAGCCCTATTATGCCAGACCGTTATTTACCTATGGTTGTCTAATGCTCGGCAAATTCTCCTAGAAACCTTTCATTCGCTTACACGATACCTCTAGCAACAACACCATACCCAACCATATTTGTTAGCCACATTCACCAATATCAGGATGTCCCTTAGAAAATTGCGCAACTAAATTTTAACTTTATGGCTAATAAGAAAGCGTTATCGGAGGCGTTTCATTATAAGATATGTAAAAACGCCAGACAAAGGCGTTTTTCGGATAGAAAAATAAAGGAAAGATGACTTGAGAAGCCGTTTTGCCGTAATATTTTTCGTAGCTAAAACTCGGGAAAACTTGGTGCGCTATTTCCCCTGAGCCAAAGACGTTAACTACATTACACACGCTCAGGTAATCGGCTTCCATTGATATTAGGCACCTTTTAAGCTGTTTTAACAAGAAGAATCTACCTATATCCCAGTTTGACATGGAAAATCCGAGCTGCGCCACTTTATACTTAAAACTATTGCTGCCAAGTTCTTATAGCTTCGTATTGAACCCGCCACATCATCTCAGCGCCTGTCTCTTTTGATATTCTAAGCCAGTCTTCGCTAGCAGCCGCCCGTATGGGGCTGGTCTCATATTCTTCGAGTGCTTGCCGGCTCTCAAACTCGTAGATTGCCAGGAACTTGGGATACCCTTTATCACCACCCATTATCTTGTAACGAGTTGCCCTCTTTATTCCCTTGAATGTAAGCACATCAGGTAGATGCTTTTCGCTATACCATGTGTCGAAGCTTTCCTCCACTTCAGGAGGGCATTGGGTGCCGACTATCATTATCACTGGTTTGGTCTCCATCTCAATCTTTACCTCCTTTGTCATATCTAGCCAGCCGCATTCCCTATATAGAGCTGCTAGATTTACCTAAAATATAGCACAGAATCGGTCAAACAATATGGATATGGCGGTGATTGGTGCTAATATCCTTGTTTTTCCTTACCTTGGGCCAGGCTTGTCCGGCACTAGGCAGGCTTCTTATCCCGATGAAGATGAGGATAGCTAAAGAGTAGAAAACTAGCATCAGCGACCCACCAAACAGCCAAATGAGCAGGGGCAAGAAGCCAAAGCCAACACATATTGCGAAAGCGAAGTTACGGGTAATAAGGAACGGGATAGCCATTATCCCTAAGACGATGCCTATTTCCTTAGGTGCTAGGACTAGAAAGATGCCTATAGTGGTCGCTGAACCTTTACCGCCTCTGAACCCCACGAATACGGGAAAGTTATGACCCAGCAAAGCACTGAATCCAGCCCCTAGCAGCCAAAGTTGAGAAACCTCTAGAGCTTGGGCAATAAGTATGGCCGCTGCCCCCTTTGCCATATCAGTGAGACCGACAATAATGCCTTCCCAAACGCCAACGTTGCGGAGGATGTTAGCAGCTCCCACGTTCCCCACACCCAACTCACGAATATCTACGCCTTTTCTCAGGTGAGCCATGATGTAAGCCGAGGGAATAGAGCCCAGAAGATAACCGACAGCTATAGCCCCGAGACCGAACAGCACATTCTCGCCCTGCCACATGAAACTCATATTCCAACTCGCTTAGGTAAATTCGAGCGCACCAATCCACATGTTGAGCAGTGTTCCCTTGAATTGTATCAAGTGCAGACGGTCACACTCTTGTTTTCCCCTGAGTGAACTGCACCTATTGTGGCTATTCAAACTCGTCCTTAGATAGCGCTACGAGTATGATAGCGGCTACTCCTAACAGGAATGAGGGCAATACGGTAACGATTGAACCAGCAAGCGCCAAACCCCACTTTTTTCTCTGCACGGCATAAATACCACCAATCAAAGACAATGTGCCGATAATGGCTAAGGGTATAGTGATGCTCCAGAGAATACTCGTCACATTCACCGGCACCCAAACTCCAGCAAAGCCTAGGGCACCACTGGTCACGACAATAGTGATAATTAAGCCAAGAACACCAAGTAAGCTAAAAACCCCAGAAAGTATGTCCAGAATCCCTGCGACCAGGGGCATTGCTGTCTTCTTCTCCATCTGCTATGTCCTCCTCTCAGTTTTTGTAGTTTAGTTTATCATAAGAGGTAACGTCTGGCTAGCAAGCTAACAATGGGTCATGCAGCTAGAACAGTAGGCGTGTCAGAAGCACGGGCCAGATGCTTCTGCCCAATGCCATTCCCTACTTAAAGCCCCACCTACATTCCCCACAGGCATGAGTTCATCTCTATTTCAGCTATTGACAAACTCTCAGAGGAGGGCTAGACTCAAGTCCCAACATGAGAGATAACCTAGATTGACATAATAGTGCTGGTCTAGGCAGCAAAGAGATGAAGGAAGAGCACTGGAGCCGCTAGCTAATGCGGCGGTGATGGATTTGGACATGGACTTGAAGGAGCTCGGAACAACTGGCATAAAGGTACCAGCTATAGGAGTGGGCACCTGGGAAATGGGCGGAGATTTTGATAGGGACACCACCGGTAACAACGAAGCTATTCGAGCTTTGAGAAGAGCTATCGAGTTGGGAATGTATCTCATCGATACTGCTGAAATGTATGGTGCTGGACATGCCGAAGAACTCGTTGGAGAAGCAATTAAGCCTTTCCCCCGAGAGCAAGTTTTCATAGTTTCAAAAGTGTTGCCCGAGAATCTGCATTATGCAGATGTGATTAAAGCAGCCGAAAACAGCCTCAGGAAGCTTCAGACAGATTGGATAGACCTGTATCTAATACACTTTCCGAATCCCCAAATACCTTTGGGGGAGACGCTAGAGGCTATGGCAAAACTAGTTGAGCGAAATTTAGTCAGGTTGATTGGGGTGAGTAATTTCGACGTAAGTCAAATGGAAGAAGCAAGAAGTTATCTCTCTAAGGGTAAGATTGTGACGAACCAAGTCGACTACAGTCTACTTGTCAGAAGCATTGAGAGAGATGTACTTCCTTACTGCGAGCAGCAGCAAATGACAGTAATGGCGTATAGGCCCTTGGCAAGAGGCGAATTGCCCAGAAATAAATTCTTACAAGAGGTTGGCAAAAAATACGGGAAAACTGCAGCCCAAGTGGCACTCAATTGGCTTATTGCAAAAGAAGAAGTTATCGCCATACCCAAAGCTGTGAATCTGGACCATGTAGCAGAAAACGCCAGTGCTATGGGATGGAGGTTGTCTCAAGATGACATAGAGCGTATATCCGCTTATTTTCGCCAATAACCATGGTCAATGTTCGCTTGTGAGTTTACCAAGCAGGACTGGCAAATGGCTGTCTCCTCAGCCAGCACCACCCCCAAAATCGTAGCTACATTTTGCAACTGGGTACAGGTTCCCTATGCGTAGAGGTTAGTTACAAGTGTCACCTATCTATCTGGACGAGTACAACTTATTGCCACTGGCATAGCTACATGCTATAATTCATCGAGTAAGATTGCCGAGTTGTGTAGTGGTAGCACGGGGGACTTTGGATCCCTTAGCCCTGGTTCGAATCCAGGCTCGGCAGCCATTTTGGAGGCATTCCGAACTTCTATTTGAAAACAACTTGTTCCAACTTCGCCGCAAACCCTAATTTCCTACTCACGAACTCAAATATCACTTTAGCCCACGGCGCACTATCCACCCTACGCATGGGAATCTTCTCCCAGCGCTCCTCTTTAGCTAGAGAGAATCTTGATGCTTTGAAAGAGGGCACCAGTATGGAGTTCAACTTGGAGCGATGGGCTAAAAGACCTCAGGTAATGAGCGTAGGAGTGGAAAAAATAGAGTGAATGAAGGGGATGCAAGTTAAGCGCTTCTAGGGTTGGCTAAACCCGGCCTAGTTCTATTGAGTTAGGCTGTTACCGCTGGGGCAAGAGGTAGTAATAGCGTAGGGCCAGGCTTACGTTGCAAATAAGACCTTGTATATTTAACCGGGAAGGAATAAATGACCTGAACTTTAGGATGCTCCAAACAAAAGAAAAACACGCCTACAGCCTGTGGTTTTGTCCCAAAAGGGCCAATTACCATGTTGAATGAATCTCTAGTATCGTTATAGATAACCTCAAGCACATTCTTCACAGCATACGGGTTATCAGCCGGCACATTGGATATTTCTACCGAAGGTTGTGAAAGCAAGTAGGCATTGTTTTCCTGAGCATACCTTAGGTAATCGAGGTTGTCATAGCGTGGTGGGTTAGTTATTAGCGCAACTGTCTTCGCCGGATTGAAGTGCTTCCATACTGCCAGAGAGCGCTCCGGCTCAAATCCCAGCAATAGGATAAGAACAGTTTGTTTCTCCCACGAAATACTGCCAAAAAAGTTAGGTATGGTGGTGATTTGCTCGACCCCTCGAGTAAGCTTAGTTGGCAAATATGTCTGTGTTGTGTGAAGAATACGAGGAATACCCAGGTTTAATTCGATCACAAGATATTGAAGAAGCTCCAACAAATATATCTTAGTAAAGCCACTAATATCAATTGTGATGAAAGGCTCTTCAGGATTCCTGGGCTGACACTGTTTCCAGATGTTTTTAAGCTGATTAATCCCATCAATCGGATTTTCTTTCTGGCATGAAATGACAAAGATGCCTTTAGAAGTTCTTTTTCCCAGCTCACTCTGTAATCTATACAGGTTGGTATCAACCTGTTTCTTATAAAGGGGCTCCTCAATAACAAAGAGTATGGCAAAGTTTGTCCGGTAGTCAGTGCCCATTCTTGATGCACTGGATAGGCACCTGTCTTCAAAACTAGCGCAGCAGATAAAAAGGTCATCAGGGCCATATTCATTCAACCGTGTCAAACGTTGCACTTCAATTGGTTCCACAGGTACCCTCATCTCTGCTGTCCTCACCTGTGTATCGCCGGTTGTTCCATTACAACTTACCAATTTACACTATAAATGGCTTAATGGCCGTTGTCAATTTTTTAGGAGAACTCTAGCTCGAGATTACACTATTATCCTAGCCAATTTCTACAGAACGAAGACAACGATAAGTTTTTTCCATAGCTATTCCAGTATATTGCTCCTTGTGGTAGCGTTCTTCTGTTAGGTGGCCTTCAGCCGGCTTCTGGGACTCAGTTTCAGAGGTGTCTTTTGACAAAAGGGTAAGCTCTGAGCTCGTTCAGATAGATAAGTGACACTATAGTAGTGCTACTATGAGGATAATAAGTGGAGTAGTACCTGGAGCCTCTCGCCTGGCAAGGCTTCAGGAGCTATCGAAAAAAGCCAGGCAAAGACTAAAATGGTTTGATCACTACAATTCACATGGACACAATGCCCGTCTCACCTGCCGCTATTATGACATCTCTCCCCAAACCTTCTATCGCTGGAAAAAGCGCTATAACCCCAGGCATATA
>CAZQZA010000055.1:0-6841 GCA_964597725.1 uncultured Dehalococcoidales bacterium
CCAACTAAAGACTTTGAATGCTATTGTGGTAAGTATAAGAGGATACGCTATAAGGGAATTATTTGTGATAAATGTGGTGTTGAGGTAGCTCGAGCTAAGGTGCGACGAGAACGTATGGGGCACATTGAACTGGCCTGCCCGGTGAGTCACATCTGGTTTGCCAAGGGAATACCTAGCCGGATAGGATTGCTACTTGACCTGTCACCACGGAACCTAGAGCGGGTTCTTTATTTCTCCCACTATATCATCACTTCTATAAATGAGGAGGCACGCCACGAGGCAATCAAACAAGTTGAGGAGAATTGTCTGCAGGAAATAGCCGAGGGTCAAGAGGCACTAGAGACTAAGATTACCGAGGTGGAGCAGAAAGAAGCAACAGTAGAGGAAATAAACCATCTTCGGCGCCAGTTTGTTGAGACGAAGACAAAGCTAGAGGAGACACTTCTTACCGAGGTGGAACAGTTAAAAGACCTTCGCGTGCGAGTGCTCCTTACTGATAATCAATATCAGAAACTCAAACAGAAATATGGTCAGTTGTTTGATGCCGGGATGGGGGCTGAGTCTATTCTCCAAATACTTAAGGAGATTAACCTTGATGAAGTGCGTAATAGTTTGCTTCAGGAAATCCACTCAACTTCGGGTCAACGCCGCAAGAAAGCTGCTAAACAGCTGCGAATAGTGGAGGCGCTTCGCCGCAGTGGTAATAAGCCTGAGTGGATGATTTTGACGGTGTTGCCGGTTTTGCCTCCAGACTTAAGACCTATGGTACAACTAGACGGAGGCAGATTTGCCACCAGTGATCTTAATGACCTGTATCGACGAGTCATTAACCGCAATAACCGACTGCGTCACTTAATGGAAATGGGAGCACCAGAGATTATAATCCGCAATGAGAAACGGATGCTCCAGGAAGCAGTCGACTCCCTTATTGATAATGGAAGAAGAGGACGAGCCGTCTCCGTCAGTGGTAGTCATAAGCTAAAATCGCTCTCTGACATGCTTAGAGGGAAACAAGGACGCTTTCGCCAGAACCTACTTGGTAAACGAGTTGACTATAGTGGGCGTTCAGTTATCATTGTCGGCCCAGAGCTTAAGCTTCACCAATGTGGTTTGCCTCGACGAATGGCTATTGAGCTATTTAAACCCTTCGTCATCCACCGACTGGTGGCACAAGGCCTGGCTCACAACATCAAGAGCGCTCGGCGACTGATGGAAAAACTGAAGCCGGAGGTATATGACATACTGGAGGAGGTCACCAAGGAGCGGCCGGTTTTGCTTAACCGAGCACCTACCCTCCACCGCCTTAGCATCCAGGCCTTCGAGCCAGTACTTGTGGATGGTAGTGCCATCCAGCTCCATCCCCTGGTTTGTGCTGCTTTCAATGCCGATTTCGATGGTGACCAGATGGCGGTTCATGTTCCTCTGTCTAAAACTGCCGTCAAAGAGGCTAGGGAGATGATGCTTAGCATCCAAAATATGCTACTGCCCAGCTCTGGCGAGCCAATAGTAACACCAACCCTGGATATGGTTCTTGGCTGCTACTACCTGACAACTATCAGTTCTGAAGCTAAAGGAGAAGGTCCAATCTTTGGCAATTTTGAGGAGGCAAGACTTGCCTATGAACTGGGTATTATTGACCTCAGAGCTGAGATTGAGGTTAGGGACCGAGAAAGAGGTGGGCAAAGGATTAAGACTAGTGTCGGTCGCATCATCCTTAATAATGCTCTCACTCCGGAGCTAGGCTTCTTAAACAAGGTTATTGATAAGTCGAGCTTAAAGCAAATAGTAACCGATTGTTATAAGCTGCTAAGCAATGAAAGTACAGCGGCAGTACTAGACAACCTCAAACAACTAGGCTTCCATTATGCCACCAAATCAGGCACTACCATTGCTATGGGCGATATTGAGGTTCCTCAGAATAAACCTAAGCTAATAAGCGAGGCAGAAGAGAGAGTTAACATTATTGAAAACCAGTATCGACGTGGCTTAATCACTGAGGATGAAAAGTATAATGGCACTATAGGGGTGTGGATGGAGGCTACTGACAAGCTTACTGATACCATCTCCCAGGGACTTGACCGCTTCGGTGGCATATACATGATGGCGACATCGGGGGCAAAAGGAAATATTTCTCAGATTAGACAGATGGCGGGCATGAAGGGGCTCATGACTGATCCCACAGGCAGAATAATTGACTTTCCTATCAAGTCAAGCCTCCGCGAAGGGCTTAGCGTGCTGGAGTACTTTATCTCAACTCATGGGGCCCGTAAGGGACTAGCTGATACTGCTCTCAGGACATCGAATAGTGGCTATCTCACCAGACGCCTCATTGATATTGCCCAAGATATAGTCACTCGGCAGGATGACTGTGGAACTACCGATGGTATATGGGTATCTGAACCTCAAGATAAGGAACTCTTGCCCTCGCTGGCTGAACGAATAATCGGTCGATTAGCGGCTAGCAGAATAGTTAATCCGCAAACTGGAGAAACCATCGTTGACCGAGATGAGAAAATTGATGAAGTGAAGGCAAGTGAAATTATTGCTGCTGGGCTAACCAGTGTCCATGTTAGGTCCCCTCTTAGCTGCCGGTCGAGACAAGGGACCTGTCGGCGATGCTATGGCCGTGACCTCGCCCGTGGGCATCTGGTTGACCTTAATACCGCGGTGGGCATCATTGCTGCCCAGAGCATTGGTGAACCAGGTACCCAGCTAACCCTGCGTACCTTTCATACCGGTGGCATAGTCGGTCTTGACATCACCAGTGGTCTACCTAGGGTGGAAGAACTCTTTGAGGCAAGAGTACCTAAAGGTCAGGCTATTATCGCAGAGATAGACGGGGTGGCTGAGGTAGTTCAAGATGAAAAGGGAAGAAAGATTAAGGTCACTAGCTCTGAGATATACCGGGATGAATACTCACTACCTCCTGGCTGGCAGGTCATGGTAGATAATGGTCAGTGGGTAGATATAGGAGCAGTGCTAGCTTGCAAGACCCCTGCAGAAGTTATTCCAGAGTCAGTCGCCTTAATCCCTGAAAATCAACCTGTGTTAGCTCGAGTAGCTGGCGAGGTAACTGTTGAGGATGGACAGTTGTCTATCAGTTATGAGGAGAAAGAGGAGCAAGAGTATATTATTCCAGCCGCTGCCCATATTCGTATCCAAACCGGAAATCGGGTAAAGGCAGGGCAACAGCTCACCGGCGGTTCGATCAACCCGCAGGATATATTGCGTATCTTAGGCAGGGAGGCAGTTCAGCAATATCTGGTAGATGAGGTGCAAAAAGTATATCGCTCCCAGGGGGTGAACATAAATGACAAGCATCTTGAAGTTATCATTCACCAAATGCTGACCAAGGTCCGTATTGACTCCTCAGGTGACACCGAGCTATTGCCTGGTGAGCTAGTAAACCGGGCGCGATATGAGGATATCAATGCTAAAGTGCTGGCTGAAGGTGGTGAACCGGCTACTGCCCAGCCGGTACTGATGGGTATAACCAGAGCCTCACTAAGCACTGATAGCTGGTTGGCAGCAGCTTCCTTCCAGGAGACCACCAGGGTACTTACCGAGGCTGCCATCTACGGCAAGATAGATAAACTGGCTGGGCTTAAGGAAAATGTAATTATTGGCAGATTGATTCCAGCTCGCCATCCGGTTTCCGAAGACATACCGATACTGGAAGCTGGCGAGGAGCCCCAGGAGCCGAGTGACGAGGTACCCATTCAGTTAGCTGGTGAGGAGCTTGAGGAGCCGAGTGATGAAGCATCCAATCAGGTAATTAGTGAGCCGGATGACGAGACGCTAGATAATTAGGATACCTTAAATTATGGTTTAATCAATTTGGGAGTCGCCCTGTCATGATTGGGGCGACTCTTTTTATGGCTGGGGTTGTCAAACAATCTCTACCGCCTATCTTGGCTCAGATGAAGATGTGGTATAATTGGTATAATAAAGTTGCTTACTCGTTAAGGGGGTGGTGAGATAGCTCGTATTGTATCGGGTAAACCTAGTACTGATGACCTACCACTTGATACCAGCCTCCGACCCCGGCACCTTGATGACTTCGTCGGGCAGGCAGGGATTAAGGATAATCTAAACATAGCCATCTCCGCGGCCAAAGGTAGAGATGAACCACTAGACCACATCTTACTATACGGCCCACCCGGTCTAGGTAAAACTACCCTAGCTTATATCATTGCTGCTGAGATGGGGGTTAACATCAGGATTACCTCTGGCCCGGCAGTAGAGCGTACCGGAGACCTGGCAGCTATCTTAACCAATCTCCGCAGCCAAGACGTACTCTTTATTGATGAGGTCCACCGCTTGAGTCGGGCAGTAGAGGAGGTCTTGTACCCGGCTATGGAGGACTTTGCTCTGGATATTATCATCGGCAAGGGTCCCGGTGCTAGGAGCCTGCGACTCAACTTGCCCTCCTTTACTCTAATTGGGGCTACTACCCGTTTTGCTTTACTGAGCCCGCCCCTCCGCGACCGATTTGGTGCTGTCTACCGCCTTGATTTCTATGACCACACATCTGTAGAGACAATCCTCCAACGGTCAACCCGCATTCTTCAGATAAAAGCCGAAGCCGGGGGGCTAAGAGAAATAGCCTGCCGAGCTAGAGGTACCCCTCGGGTGGCTAACCGACTGCTCAAGCGGGTTAGAGATTATGCTCAGGTGGTGGCTGATGGTGTCATCACTAAGTCAGTAGCCGTCGAGGCGCTATCCAAGCTTGAAGTGGACCATATAGGTCTGGATAAAATAGACCACAAGGTGCTCCATACTATCATTGATAAGTTCAATGGCGGTCCGGTGGGACTGGATACTATCGCTGCTTCCATCAGTGAGGAGGCAGATACCATTATGGATGTTTATGAGCCTTATCTTCTGCAGCTAGGCTTTCTAGAGCGAACTCCTCGTGGCCGGTTGGCCACTCAATCAGCCTACGAGCACCTCGGCTTACCCTATAATAAGCAGAAACCTCCTCAACCAACTCTGTGGTAAGCAGATTTCATAGACTTCGTTTCTTCCCCAACTTCTTCTCTCAAACCAAGCGAGCTTAAATCTCTTGTTGGTATGATTGCTTCTACTGCACATCACGTTCCACCCGGTAGAAAAGAGGAGAAAAAGTAAGAAAACAGGGCAAGTTTGGTACTTCAATCACTTTCCTTTGTTCACATTCCCTGAAATATAAGTATGACATACTTGACTTAATGTCATGTATACATTACATTATGTATTGCATAGAGTACTCAGACACCTTGGAAAAGTAACAAAAAAGGAGGACGAAATTATGGCACCACTACAAAAACGTGCATTGTACGGGCTGGTGATAGGGGTTGTATGGGCTATCGCCATCATCGTGGTTTTCATTGCTAAGGGAGGAGTCGCTACCTTTACTGAAGACCCGGCGATGAGGTTAATTTTGGCAGCATTATTAATTGGAGGGCTTATTGCTTACTTCATAATGATGCATCTGACCCTACGCAAACCAGGTCAGGTTGATGAACGGGACAGGCTGATACTGGGCAGGGCACCAGTAGTCCAGTTGTGGGCGGTCTTTATATCGCTGGCAGTCTGGAGCATTGCGCTAACTGAAATCTACTGGAACCAGGGGAAAATAACTGGTATTTTCCCATACCTTGTATTCATGTCTCTCTTTATTGTCAATGTGCTGGCCCAGTCTATCGGCATCCTGTTTGGTTACTGGAGAATAAGCAGATATGGTTAACGCCAGGATAAAAAACAGCATCAGAAGACTGCGCTTCGACCACGATGAAATGACGCAAGAGGAATTAGCCAGCCGTGCAGGCTGCACCAGACAAACCATCATAGCACTTGAACAAGGAAAATATGTGCCCTCTATCGAGCTGGCCTTTAAAATTGCCCGGGCCTTCGGGGTCACGCTGGAAGAGGTCTTTCAATACGAGGAATAAAGGAGATAGCAGTCGTAAATCGCCTACATCTGCATCTATCCTTGATAAACAACCACTGATAAGTCTAATATTATAAAGTGAAAAGGCTTCTAATCCATAGCTGCTGCGCCCACTGCGCCGCCTATACCGTAGAATACTGGCGGGAGCAGGGCTACGACGTCAGCGCCTTCTGGTACAACCCCAATATCCACCCCTATACCGAGCACCAGCACCGACTGGAGGCAATGCAGTCCCTGGCTAAAGAACTGCGCTTATCCCTGATAACTACCGAAGGCTATGACATCATTGACTACTTCCGCGGGGTGGTGGGGCATGAATTCGAGCGCTGCCGGCATTGCTTTAAGCTCCGCCTGTCCAAAACGGCCGGGACCGCTAAAGATATGGGCTTTGACGCCTTCACCACCACCCTGCTCATCAGCCCCCAGCAGAAGCACGAGCTGATTAAAGAGGTCAGCGATGAAGTGGGCGGGGAAAAGGGGGTGGATTTCCTCTACGCCGACCTGCGCAAGCGCTACTCGGACAGCCGCCACATCACCAAGCCTATGGACCTCTACCGCCAGCAGTACTGCGGCTGTGTTTACAGCGAGTGGGAGCGCTACGCCGATATAACCATAAAATAAGGGGGGCCTCTAAAAAGAGGCCCCCTCTGATACCAGCTATAACCACTGGCTTAATCAGCTAAAGATATCACCACTCTCTTGGCCAGCATTTGCTCGCTGTCATAGACGGCGCGGGCCAATTGCCCCTCCTCCACGGCGGTAAAGCCGTTGAGGACGAACACCGTGTCCTCGTTATAGCGCAGGGTAACCGCCTCACCATCATCGGGGGTTATCTCAATGGTTTCCAAAGTAAGCCCGGTAATGGTGCCGCCGACATGGGCGCGGACGGCCGGCTTTCCTTCTATCTTC